>ONSD01000067.1 GCA_900320385.1 uncultured Bacteroidales bacterium | reverse complement strand
TTGTCCCCGCATCACCACCGTTAAGATTATGAACGGGTATGTAAAGAATGAGACGGTGTGGAAGGACAATGCCCGTGTCAAGCAACTTAAAATGTACTATCAAGGCAAACCATACGCCATTCTGGACTTGGAGGACACCCGGAACCTTCAGTATTTCAATGTTGGTGTCCTCGGTCCTTACGATGCTGATGCTCCTAACTGGAAGTTGAGATTTGAAATACTCGAGGTCTATGAAGGTGAAAAGTATGAAGATACGGTCATCTCCGAATTGTATTTCGATGGGATAGATGTTCATTGAGTTTTCGTTTTATCGGGGAAGTATCTGCGAAGTGCCCAAATCTTGTCTATCCAAGGCATCAGGCGGTTCAAGTCCTCCTTGCACCAAGCACCCCAAAACACAAAATGAGCCTGGCAGACGCCAGGCTTTTTGCATTGTGCTGCGGACCTAGTTGAGGCCGCGCTCTTTCTTGATGGTCTCGTAGGCTTCCTGGATCTTGCGGAATTTTTCCTCAGCCGCCTTCTGAACCTCCGGACCTAGGGTGGCGACCTTGTCCGGATGGTATTTCATGGCCATCCTGCGGTAGGCCGAACGCACCTCGTCATCTGTGGCGGAAGGGGATATTTCAAGTACGGAATATGCGGATTTGGCATCCTTGTAGAACATCGCGATGATGGAAGCAGAATCCGAAGATGACAGGCCGATGGCCCTGGCTATGGCTTCCAGCACCGATTTCTCAGCTTCGCAGAAATTGCCGTCGGCGGCGGCAATCTGGTTCAGATAGTGGAAAAGCTGGAGCCGTTGCGAATAATTCATATTCGCGGATATCTGCCCGCCCACCGAATAGATGTTCACATCCTGGGCAAGGGTGCGGTTAAGGATGCTGACTGCATCGTCGACGGCGCTCTCCCCGAAGTTCCTCCTTATGAAGTCCTTGACTACGTTGACCTCGGACTGCAGGGTCCTGCCGTCGGCCTTGATGACTGCGGCAGAGAGCACTATCAGACTGACGAAGAAACTGTTGCGCTGTTCGGTACCGGTATAGTTCCGGTTTCCTGCAGGGCGTTGGGCGTATCCGCCGCCCTGTCCGTCACTGCCGGAGACCTGCCTCGCGGACTCGATGGTCTTTTCAATGGCCGATCCTGCAAAATAACCGAGTATGGCTCCAATCGGGCCCCATGTAACCCAACCTAGAAAGCCCGTTATCCATTTGAATGCTCCCATTCCTGATTCAGTTTCTCCATGGACCTTCAAATTTCAGTCCACTGCAAGCGATTGACAAAATGTCCGGACAGCGGGCTTTTCGCGCAACGAAACGGCCGCAGACGGCATCTATATAGCGTATGAAAAAACATTGGATACTGATAATATCGCTCGCGATGGCCGCCATGGGACTCAGCGCGTGCAGCGAGGCTGTTCTCGACGCCATCGGCGACATGAAGGAAGATTTCTATGAATTGGCAAGCGATATCGGCTCCGGAGGCGGAGATGGGCACCAGGGAGGCCGCGCCGGGGTGCTGACTGCCGGGGAATGGAACGACCTGGACAATTGGGAGTTCTGGGGTAACCTGTTGAATGATAAAGCATTTTCGGGTTATGAGCCATATTGGAAGATGTATACCGACAACCGTGTGGCAGTAAAGGTAACTGGCGCTGACGATGAGCCAGCGGCCGGGGTGAAGGTCGAACTCAAGAGGGGAGGCAAAACCTTGTGGAGCACCATGACCGACAATGCCGGAACGGCGGAATGCTGGGTGGGATTCTTCCAGCGCGACAGCACTGTCGCAGCCGACAGCGCTGCATGGAAAGACTTCACGGTCGCTCTGGACGGCAAGGATATGGAAGCAGGGACGGTCTTCTCCAAGAGAGCGTATCCTGTAAGCATAAACGAATATAAGATAGATAGTTACGTGGCTCCCAAGAAGTTGGCTGACATAGCTTTCATAGTGGATGCCACCGGTTCCATGTCCGACGAGATTGACTTCCTGAAGGAGGACCTGATGGCGATACTCAATGCGGTGAAGGACAGTACGGACATTGCTCTCCGCACGGGGACGGTCTTCTACAGGGACGAGGGAGATTCGTATGTGACCCGCTTCTCCCAGTTCACGGAAGATGTTGCGGGCACGGTAGGATTCATATCGGAACAGAGCGCAAACGGCGGCGGAGATTATGAGGAAGCCGTCCATTCGGCACTCGAGTCATCGCTCCAGGATCTTTCATGGGACGAGACCGGCAGGGCCCGCATTGCCTTCCTCGTCTTCGATGCTCCCGCGCACCAGAACCATAAGGGAGTCGTGGAAAGCCTCCATAAATCCGTTGAGAACTATGCCAGGAAGGGAATAAAGATAATCCCCGTGCTGGCAAGCGGCGGCAGCAAGGAAGCTGAATTCATGGGAAGGCTCTTCGCCATATGCACCAACGGCACTTACGTTTTCCTCACCGACGACAGCGGTGTGGGCGGAGATCACATACAGGCATCGGTGGGCGAATACCAGGTCGAGAAACTGGGCGACCTGCTGGTCCGCCTCATACTCGCGAATATACGTTGACCTTTATTCCGAAAGGGTACAGAGCAGGGTAGCCTGTGTGCAATCCTGGACGCTTACATGCACATAGTCGCCAGGCTTGTGGACGGAATCGGTCCACACACACATTTTGTTGTTTCCCGCACGGCCGCAAAGCTGTTCGGGATTTCTTTTTGAAGGTCCCTCGACAAGCACCTCGAAGGTCTTGCCTACATCCGCACGGTTGCTCTCGAGCGAAAGCGTATTCTGAAGCGCGATGAGTTCTTCCAGGCGCCTCGTCTTTTCTTCCTGCGGCACGTCGTCGGGATATTCCCTCGCAGCCAGCGTGCCGGGCCTCTCTGAATAAGCGAACATGAAGGCGGAATCGTAGGCCGCCTCGCGGAACAGCGACAGGGTGTCGCGGAATTCTTCCTCTGTCTCCGAACAGAAACCCACTATCGCATCGGTGCTCAGGCCGCAATCCGGCATCACTTCGCGTATCTTTGCGACCCTTTCCATATACCAGGCGCGGGTATAACGCCTGCGCATCTTCTCCAGGATGCGGTCGTTGCCCGACTGGACCGGAAGATGGATGTGCCGGCAGATATTGGGGTAGCGGGCCATGGTCTCTATCACTGCGTCGGAAATGTCCTTCGGATGCGAGGTGGAAAAGCGCACCCTGAGGGTAGGGGAGACCTCCGCCACCATAGCCAGCAGCCCGGCGAAATCCACATCCCCGAACCTGTAGGAATCCACGTTCTGTCCCAGGAGGGTGACCTCCTTGTATCCGTCGGAGAGACACTCGCATGCCTCGCGTACTATGGTGCGGTAGTCCCTGCTCCTCTCCACGCCGCGGGTGTATGGCACCACACAGTACGAGCAGACGTTGTTGCAGCCGCGCATGATGCTGATGAAGGCCGAAACCCCGTTCTTGTCCAGGCGCACGGGAGATATGTCGCCGTAGGTTTCTTCTCGTGAAAGCTGTACATCCATCTGCGGGTGACCGTCGGACAAGGCGTCCAGCAGCGCCGGGAGCTTCCTGTAGGCGTCCGGTCCTGCCACAAGGTCAACCTTGCGGGTGTCCAGCAGCGCGTCCTTCAGGCGTTCGGCCATGCAACCTACGATGCCGACTACTACCCCGGGACGCGACTTCTTCTGCTGATAGAACTGGTCTACCCGGCCCCATATGCGCTGTTCGGCATTGTCGCGTATCGAGCAGGTGTTGGCAAGTATCACATCCGCTTCGCCCATGTCTTCGGTGCGGACGTATCCTTTCTTTCCGAGGATTGCGAAAATCACCTCGCTGTCGCTGACGTTCATCTGGCAGCCGTATGTCTCGATGTAAAGCTTTTTCATGACGGATGCAAAGATAGATATTTTTTAAGTATCTTTGCAGTATGGCAAAGACCGCAAAAATCCTCGGCTATGTCCTTGCAGCACTGGTTTCGGCCGCCCTGCTCCAAGGCTGTGGACTCAAGAAGAAGTTCAGTGAAATAAAACTGACCTCCGTGGAAGTCGAATCCTTCAAGCTCACCGGCATGAAGACGTTCGAAGCGCTTGTGGACGTGGGTGTCGACAACCCTGCTCCTTCGTTCGACGTCAAGCGGCTCAATGCGGTCGTGCGCAAGGACACTTCGGCCATCGTCCGCCTGTGGTCGGAGAATGTATCAGTGGATGGCAAGAGCCTGAAGGTGTACAGGATACCGGTAAGCGGCGCCGTTGAACCCGGCTACACCCTCATGGAACTGGCGGTTTTGGCACGGAATTTTAATCCGGAAGATTACAAGGTGGATGTCTCCGCAAGGGCCGAAATAGGCGCGGACATAGGTAAGGATTTGGAATTCAAGGATATACCCTTGAGCAAACTGATGAAACAGGAATGAAAAGATTATTGATCATAATGGTAGTCATGGCACTTTCGGGCTTCGGACTCGCAGCACAGGTGCCGAAAGGTTATGAACTCGTGGATTCCCTGGTGTACTCGCGGGCGGCCGACGAGGATGAAACCCTTTCCGGGAGCAGCATCCTCACGGTAATGCCCAAGAACGTGAAGGTGGTCGAGAGCAACGGCATACGCAGCGCGATGTCGGCCAGGAAGGTCCGCAACCAGTCCCGCAATTTCAACGGCTACCGCATCCGCATCTTTTTCGACAACAGCCAGGACGCCCGCGGTGCCAGTTCAGCGGCCGAGGGCCGCTTCCGGGCGATGTATCCCGGCATCTCCACGTACCGCACCTTCGAGAGCCCGTATTTCAAGGTGACGGTAGGGGACTTCCGCACGAAGTCGGAGGCCCAGGCGGCGCTCCTGTCCATAAAGAGCGCCTTCCCTTCCGCTTTCATCGTCAGGGAGCGCTTCAAATATCCCGCTCTCGGCGGGCTTTCGTCGTACAAGGTGGACACGGTAAAGGTCCTTCATAAAAAAGTCGACTGATGGCATACCAGAAACAGGGACTCGAACTCAAGCAGCAGCAACGGCTTTCCCCACTCCAGATCCAGACCATAAAGCTCATAGAGCTTCCCGTGCAGGAACTGGAGCAGAAGATCCGTGCCGAGCTGGAGGAGAATCCCGTTCTGGACGACGCCCCCGATCCCGAGCGCGAAAGGGAGGATGACGAACCCAAGGACATTTCCATCGACGAAATCAAGGATGACGATTATGTACCTGCGTACAAGACGCGGGTGAACAATTGGGGCAAGGACGCAAGGCCCGAATACAATACCTTCTCTGTAAAGGAAAGTTTCACCCAGAGCCTGATGGAGCAGTTGGGCTACCGCAATCTCGATGAGCACAGGCAGAAGATCGGCACCTTCCTGATTGGCAGTCTCGATAATGACGGATACCTTCGCAGGGATATCGATTCCATAGTGGACGACCTGGCTTTCAGGGCCGGCATCGAAGCCACGGCCGAAGAAGTGGAGGAAGTGCTGGGAATAATCCAGGAATTCGATCCGGCAGGCGTGGGTGCCAGGGACTTGAGGGAATGCCTTCTGATACAGCTCCGCGGCCGCGAACAGACCCCTGCGGTCCAGAATGCCATAAGGATACTCGACACCCAGTTCCAGGAATTCTCCAACAGGCATTTCCAAAAGATAATGTCGCGCCTCGGCATGAACGAGAAGCAGCTCAAGGCCGCAACCAAATGCATCACCCGGCTGAATCCTGCTCCGGGAGGCCAGGTAGACGATTCGTACAACGACCAGATGCAGCAGATAGTGCCCGATTTCGTGCTGGAAGAGAACGACGGGGTACTGTCTTTCGTAATGCCGCGCTTCAACATCCCGGACATACGCGTCAACCAGAAGTATGCCGACATGTTGCAGCAGGCCAAGGGTTCTTCTGACCGGGCACAAAAGGAAGCCGCTACCTTCGTGCGGCAGAAGCTGGACTCGGCAAAATGGTTCGTCGAAGCCTTGAAGCAGAGGCACAACACTCTGCAGCGGACCATGCAGGCCATTCTGGATTACCAGCACGATTATTTCCTGAGCGGGGACGAAAGCGACCTGCGCCCCATGGTGCTCAAGGACATTGCCGAACGCACAGGTTTCGACATCTCAACCATATCCAGGGTGGTCAACAGCAAATACATCGAAACCCATTTCGGAATCTTCCCGCTCAAGTATTTCTTCTCCGAAGGGATGGAGAACCAGGACGGCGAAGAAGTGAGCACGCGCGAACTCAAGAAGGCGCTGCAGGAATGTGTGGACGCCGAAAACAAGAAAAAGCCGCTCACCGACGAGCAGCTTGTGGAGGAGATGAGCAAGCGCGGCTACAAGGTCGCCCGCCGTACCATTGCCAAATACCGCGGCCAACTCGGCATCCCACTCGCGCGCTGGCGCAAGCAGCTGTAAAACAGTCGGATAATTACAGAATTAAAGCTCCTGGGTGGTTTCCTCGAGGGGCTTGCGGCTGGTGTGCATGGGAGAGGGCTTGGCGTCCTCGGCAGGATATCCGATGGGCAGCATCATCACCACGACCTCGTTTTCGGGGATATTGAAAGCCTCCTTCGCCTTGCTGGGCGAGAAACCGCATACCCATACTGAACCCAGTCCCAGGTCGGCGGCCTCCATCATCATGTGGGTGGCGACTATGCTCGCATCCTGCTCTCCGGCAGTCACTCCCGGTTCCAGGCGGTTGTTCCACTCGATGTCCTTGTTATAAGTGACCAGCAGGACTACAGGGGCTCCGTAACGCGAACGGGTAAGGCCGTCGACGGTCTGCAGGGCCTTTTCGGATTTGAGGATATATACCTTCTGCGGCTGCAGGTTCGCCGCCGTGGGAGCCAACTGTCCGGCTTTGAGGATGAGGTCCAGCTTCTCCTTTTCTATTGCCTTGTCCTGGAAGCTGCGGACAGAATAACGTTCTGCTGCGAGTTTGATAAAATCCATATTCTCTGTCGTTTCGTTCTCTTCAGTGCTGCCGCTGCATCCAAGCAAAAGCATGCCTGCGGCCAAAGCTATGACTATCCTTTTCATGGTCTATTGGTATTGTCTGATCCTCACGTCGATACCCGGAAGGGCTGCGGGAATGCCGCTGATGTCGGTGGCCCCGTAGTGATAGGGGAAGACGACTTTGGGGTTGATGACTCTGGCAGCGTTCACCAGCTGCTCCGGCGTCATCGTATAGGGCTGGTTGCAGGGAAGGAACGCTATGTCGATATCCTTGATGCCTTCCATCTCCGGAATGTCTTCGGTATCTCCGGCGATGTAGATGCGTAGCCCGTCGAGGGACAGGATGTATCCGTTGTCGCGGCCCTTGGGATGGAACTGGGTGCGGCCTTCGCTTATATTGTAAGCCGGAACGGCGTCGATGTGGATGTCCTCGCGCACAGACATCCCGTCGCCGTTGGACATGACGCTTCCGTAGCCGAGCATGCCGGCGCAGCGTTCATTCGTAATCACTTCTACCTTCATTCCATCGAGCAGATCCTTGTCGAAATGGTCGCCGTGCTCATGGGTTACCAATACTAGATCGGCTTTGGGCAGCGCAGAGTAATCGATTTCGCGTCCTCCCAACTTGCGCACAGGGTCGACGTAGATACTCAGGCCTTCATACTCTATGAGAATGCTCGCATGGACGAGTGCGCTGAAGCGGACCTGTTTGCCTGAATCGCTTGTAAATGAATCGATTTCATATGGTAAGCCCTCGCCAATGACGGGCTTTCCTGCCGACGTCCAGGCGTGGATGCCGCCATCCAGATTGATGACATCGAAACCCTTGCGGGCAAGGATTCCGGCGGCCTTGGCGCTGCGTCTGCCGGTACGGCAATAAACCGCAACGGGTTGTTCCTTGGTCAGGGCCTCCAGCGCCTTGGCGGTGAATCCAGCTGCGTTTACATCGATGTTCACCGCTCCGCCGATGTGCCCTTCGGCATATTCTTCGGGAGTGCGGACGTCAACCAGTTGCACGTCCGTGCCGCTGACGGCCTTTTCGAATCCATCGACCGGGACCGTCCTGAAATCTGCGCAGCTGCCGAGTCCCAGCAGCGCAAGGATTGAAGCGATAATACTCATTGTCTTTGTATGCATATTGCAAATGTAATCAATTAATTGATAAAACGAAGCTCCTGCCCGTGCCGGCGGGCGGGAGCTTGTGAAGCGGTTCTGCGGAGGCTTAAAGTTTCTCTCCGTATGCAAGGTCTCCGGCGTCGCCGAGCCCCGGGACGATGTATGAATGGCTGGTGAGTTCCTCGTCGACTGCAGCGGTCCAGAGGGTAACGTTCTCCGGCATGTTCTTTTTGAGGTAATCCAGCGCGTAAGTGCAGGCAATGGGGCATACCAGATGGGTATGGGCAGGTTCGCCGCCGTCCAGCAGGAGCCTCTGGTAACCTACCAGAAGCGAAGAACCGGTAGCGAGCATGGTGTCTGCCAGGATCAGCACCTTGCCCTCGAGGCGGGGCGTGGTGCAGTACTCGGTGTTGATGTGGAACTTGTCGCCTTCATCGTACTTGCGGTATGCCGCAATGAATGCATTGCCGGCGTTTTCGAAGTACGAAAGTATGCCGTCGTGAAGTGGGAGGCCGGCCCTGAGTATGGTGGAAACCACAATCTTGTCGGCAGGTAGCTGCATCGGGGCGGTGCCCAGGGGAGTCACGACGTCCTTGAGGGTGTAGTTGAGTTTCTTGCTTATCTCGTAAGCGAAGATCTGACCCACCCTGTGGAGGTTGGTGCGGAAGCGGAGACTGTCTTTTTGGACTTTTTTGTCGCGCATCTGCGCGATGAAGGAGTTGAGCACGGAATTGCCCTCTCCAAGATTGATGATATCCATGTGATTCCGAATTGTTATTCGAAAGACAAATATAGCAATAATTCCGCCTCCGGCAAAATTATTTTCCTCCGCGGCTGGGATGGCAGATGATCTCCACTTCCACGTCGTCCACCTTGTACCCGCGGAACTTGCGGGATTTCAGGTAGGCATCCACCATGTCGGAGAGTTCTTCGTCCGCAAGGTCCTTGAAGACCCCGTTCCTGCGGTCGTACAGATGTGCATGCGTAAAATTGCAGACATCGAAACAGAGGCGGTTGTCATAGCCCAGGCGGTAGTGGTATATGCCGCAGTCGGCAAGTTGGGTGAGCACCTTGTAAATGGTGGATACAGGAAGCGGTTCGCCGGGGTTGGATTTCAGCAGCCATTCATACACTTCGTCTGCCCGTGCGTGCACAAGCGAACTCATCGCCTTGTGCACCGCGAGCCTCTGCCGGGTGGCTTTCATCCCTTTGGCCGCGAGCATGGCCCGGAACCTTTCTTCGTCGGGAATCGATCTTTTCCGCGTACGTCTCATGACAAACAAAAGTACTAAAAAAATAGTATATTTGCACGGTTTTTGATGCCACTACAGCCGGCTTCGGCCGAACTAATTGTTACAGAGATGAAACTCCACTCCGGAATATTCGCGGCAGCCGTCATACTAGCAGCGCTTGCCTCATGCAAGTCGCAGTACGACGCCCTCCTCGAAAGCAACGACAACGAAACCAAGTACAAGGCGGCGTTCGAATACTTCAACGCAGGCAAATACAAAAAGGCCGCCGACCTGTTCGAGAGCCTCGGCGTACTCACCAACGGTACCGCCCGCGACGACACGGTGCAGTTCTACTGGGCCCTCAGCAACTACCGTTACAACGACTATTACACCGCCGAGACGAATTTCAGCAACTTCCTCGCGAAGTTCCCCCGCAGCCCGTTCGCCGAGAATGCCGAATTCCTGCGCGTGGACTGCCTTTACAAGCAGACCTACCGCTACGAACTGGACCAGACACCCACTTACAGGGCCCTTACCGCAATCAGCGAATACAAGATCAACCATCCCGGCACCATCCATGCCGCAGCCTGCAACCGCATGGAGGGCGAACTCAACGAAAGGCTCGACCGCAAGGCTTTCGAGAACGCCAAGATCTACTATACCATGGAGGACTACCAGGCTGCCCGCGTAGCACTGAAGAACGTCCTCAAGGATGACGCGGACAACGTCTACCGCGAAGATATACTCTACTATTCGGCCATGGCTTCGTACAGATATGCCGCCAAATCAGTGCCCGAGAAGAAAAAAGAACGCTTCCTGCAGTTCGAGGACGATTACCTCAATTTCATCGGAGAGTATCCCGATTCGCATTATCGCAAGGAACTCGATTCGCTGCACGACAAGGTAAAAGAAAAATAATGAAACTTTGCGCACCTTCGGGTGCGTAATTATTGTATATGGAAAAGAAAAAAGTACCCCAGAACACAATGACCCGCGACGTGAAGTATCTCGCGGAACCGACAGGCAATATCTACGAAACCGTTGTCATCCTCTCCAAGAGGGCCAACCAGATCGCCCTTGCTGAAAAGAAGGAACTCAGCAAGAAGCTCGAAGATTTCAAGAGCGAACGCGACACCAAGGACGAAGTTTTCGAGAACAAGGAACAGATCGAAATCTCAAAGTATTACGAGCGTCAGCCCAAGCCCGACATCATTGCCATCACGGAATTCGAGAACGGCGAACTCTACTATCGCAAGGCCAACACCGAAGATATAGTAAAGTAAGGCTCTCCCGTGCTAAGCAGCCTTCACATAAGCAATTATGTTCTTATAGACTCCCTGGATGCCGAATTTCCGGGGGGTCTGAACATTATTACGGGGCAGACTGGCGCCGGCAAGAGCATACTGCTGGGTGCGCTCTCGCTGCTCACAGGTG
>ONSD01000081.1 GCA_900320385.1 uncultured Bacteroidales bacterium | reverse complement strand
GCCATGGACGCCGACCATCTGGACATCTACGGCGACCTCGAGCACGTCCAGCAGGCCTTCCGCGAGTTCGCATCGCAGGTCAGCGGCGTCCTGATACTCAAATACGGACTGCCCGTAACCCAGGAGGACACGCATGCGCGCATATATACCTATCATTACGATGATCCGAGGGCGGATTTCCATGCGGAGAACGTGAGGATGGACGCTTTCGGCCATTACAGTTACGATCTCCGTTACCCCGGAGGGCTGCTCACCGACATCCGCGTGGGAGCCCTCGGCTGGGTGAATGTGGAGAACAGCGTGGCGGCTTCGGCAATCTGCCTCTGCCATGGGGTGGATGGACAGAAACTGCGCCATGCCATAGGTACTTTCCAGGGAGCCGTGCGTCGCCTGGACGAGCACGTGAACAACGGAACCATCACATACATAGACGATTACGCACATCATCCCAACGAACTTTCCACGGCGATCTCCTCAATCAGGCAGATGTTCCCCGGAAGAAAGCTCACCGCTGTGTTCCAGCCGCACCTCTATACACGCACACGCGATTTCGCCTCCGAATTCGCCGGGGCGCTCAGCGCCGTCGACAAGCTGATACTGCTCGACATCTACCCTGCCAGGGAGGAACCCATCCCGGGAGTCACTTCCGAGATAATCTTCAAGGACGTCACCGCGGCCGAAAAGATTCTTCTGCGCAAAGAAGACCTCATGGATTATCTGCAGAAGGAAGATATTGACGTACTCGTGACCTTCGGTGCCGGCAACATCGACCGCTACGTCGGTCCCATAAAGGAAATGCTCGAGAAAAGGATATGAAAAAGGGCCTGAGGTATACTCTGTTCATCGCTGTCGTGGCCGTGTTCACCGCGGTCATGGCTCTCATCTGCTCGTTCGTGCAGGGCAAACGCTTCGTCACGACCTGCAGCGGCGTCGACGTGAGGATCAAAGACCGCTTTGAATTCGTGAAGAAAACCGATGTAGAAGACTACCTTAACAGATACTACGGTTCCTACGTAGGGCAGAGGCTCGACAGCGTAGACCTGGTGCGCATCGAATCCATGCTCGACAAGCAGAGCGCAGTGCTCAAGAGCGAGGCATGGACCACCCGCGACGGAGTGCTGCACATCGAGATAAGCCAGCGGGAGCCTGTCGTCCGTTTCCAAAAGGGCGGCTACGGCTTCTATGCCGACGACCGCGGCTTCATCTTCCCGCTTCAAAGCAATTACACTTCGCTCGTGCCCGTGGTCGACGGCAACCTTCCCCTCGCGGTCGAGGCGGACTTCAAGGGAGAACCGGCGACCGAAGGTGAGAGGAACTGGGTTTCCGGGGTACTGGAGATGGTGAGGTTCATGCAGCGTTCGCGCACCTGGGCCGAGAGCATCGTGCAGATGCATGTCGATTCCCGGGGCGACCTTATTCTCATTCCGCGCGAAGGGAAGGAAAGGTTCATCTTCGGCTATCCTTCAGATATCCCGGCGAAATTCGCCCGGATGGAAGAGTACTACCGCTACATAAAGCCTTCCAAGCCCGAGGGTTTCTATTCCAGCGTGAACGTCAAGTACAACGGGCAGGTCATATGCAGAGAAAAATAAACATTCAATATATGGACGAAAGATACATAGCAACAGTTGACATGGGGACCTCGAAACTGGCCCTTACGGTGGCCAAGATCGCCGGCGAAGGGATCGAGGTGCTCTATTACAGCGAGAAACCCTCCGATGGCGTGCGCTACAGCCGCATCTTCAACCCGATCAGGGCCGCGGGACCGCTCAAGACCGCGGTGGAAGAGGCTGAAAGGGAACTGAGCATAAAGATCAACCAGGTTGTTATAGGCCTGCCGCGCTGGGGCGTGCGCCAGGAAACTTCCAGTGCGCTTCTGAACCGCGACGGCAACAGCTGCATCACCCAGGACGAAATCGACTCGATAAAGAACATCGCCCTCGATTCCTACCCTCTCGACGATGAGAGCAAGGAAGAAATATACGGCGCGGCCGCCCAGTCGTTCAGCACGGAAGACATGATAAACTGCACCGAGGAGGACGTGGTCGGACAGCCGAGCGCCTCCCTCGAAGGGAACTTCAAGGTTTTCGTGGGAGCCAAGAAGGCGATGACCAACATCGACATCATGCTCAACCATGCCAACCTCGCCCCTGCCCGCAAGTACTTCCTGCCCAGCGCCACGGCCAACGCAGTGCTCACACGCGAAGAGAAGGAAAACGGCGTGGCCCTCGTGGAAATGGGCGCCGGAGTCACTTCGGTAACCATCTTCCAGGGCAACATCCTGCGTTATTATTACGCAATCCCCTTCGGAGGCAAGAGCGTCACCACCGACATCAAGATGGAGTGCGGCTTCACCGAGAAGCTGGCCGAAAACATCAAGCTCGCTTACGGTGCCTGCATGCCTGAGCATCTCCAGAGCCTGAGCGAGAAGATCCTCCAGATCAATGACACCGAAGACGGCACCGACCAGCAGCTGCCGGTAAAATACCTTTCCGAAATAATCACCGCCCGCATGAAGGAAATCACCGACGCCATCCTGTTCAAGATCCAGGAGAGCGGTTACTCCGACAGGTTGCGCAACGGCGTGGTTCTCACCGGCGGCGGGGCGAATCTGGCAAACTGTGCCAATTTTATCAAGGAAATGTCCGGCTATAATGTGCGCATCGGCTATCCGCGCATGAAGCGCTTCTCGGCCAGCGGCTGCCCGGGCATAGGAGAGACGGGGGCTGTAGCGTCCCTCGGAATGCTGCTGCTCGCAAAGGACGACCTGTACGTGAACTGCACCTCCGAAGTGCCGAAGGAAGAGGAGGAAGAAGTGGTGGAGAGCCCGGTACAGGAAGTCGAGAACGAGCTTGGCACCATCAACGGAAAGGCCGGAGCCAAACCGGCGCCCGAATCCGAAGCGGAAGAGTCGGACAACACCGTCGATTCAGTGCTTGATCCGGATGCCTGGGAGGTCCACAAACCCGTGAAGCAGCCCAAGGCCAAGAAGCCCAGGAAGGAAAGCAAGCTGTTCAAATGGACCAAGAAGGTGTCCGAGAGTTTCAGCGAAAGAGTTGGAAGTATTTATGATTCAATGGAATAAGCGCTATGGCAGAAGAGATTTTCTTTAAACCGGCCGATTGGGTGGCCGACGATACGACCATCAAGGTGCTCGGTGTCGGGGGCGGTGGATGCAATGCCGTCAACTACATGTACGAGCAAGGGATAAAGGGTTGCAGCTTCGTGGTATGCAACACCGACTCGATGCATCTGCAGCGCTG
>ONSD01000004.1 GCA_900320385.1 uncultured Bacteroidales bacterium | reverse complement strand
GGCTGTCCTTTGACGAGAAGAACCGCGTCAAGTTCAACGAGATCAACAAAAAAAGCGTACTCAACGGGATCGCGCATCCCGAGAAGATAGATCAGGATCTGGTGAACGCGCAGCAGGCGCGGCGGATCCTGGACCGGCTGGTGGGCTACCGCCTGTCGCCGTTCATTTCGCAGAAGATCCACCGGGGACTTTCCGCCGGGCGCGTACAGAGCGTCGCCCTGCGCCTCGTGGTCGACCGCGAAAGGGAGATAATGGCATTCAAGCCCGAGAGTTTCTACCGTGTGGAAGCCGTATTCACCTGCCCGGACGGAACAAAGGTGAAGGGTGTCCTCGGCAAGCGTTTCAAGGGCGAAGAAGAAGCCCGCACCTTCCTCGAGGACAGCGCCGGTGCGGCGTATACCATCGAAGACACCCAGAAGAAAGAGGCGGAGCGCTGGCCAGCACCGCCGTTCACCACCTCCACCCTGCAGCAGGAAGCGTCGCGCAAGCTCCACTTCCCGGTCAGCGTTACCATGAGGGTGGCGCAGGGACTCTACGAGCGCGGTCTCATCACCTACATGCGTACCGACTCCACCAACCTGTCGTCGCTGGCACTCGGCACATCCAAGAAGTTCATTATCGAGCAGTTCGGTGAAGAGTACTCCCATCCGAGGCAGTACCGCACCCACAGCAAGGGCGCGCAGGAAGCGCACGAAGCCATACGCCCCACCTATGTGGAGAACACGTCCATCGAAGGCACCGCACAGGAGCAGAAGCTCTACAGCCTGATCTGGAAGCGCACGGTGGCATCGCAGATGGCCGAAGCCCGCGTGGAGAACACCGAGATCACGGTAGGCAACGACAAACGCCCCGAGAAATACCTCATCCAGGGTTCCAGGATACTCTTCGACGGTTTCCTGAAGCTCTATTCCGAAAGCCTCGACGACGAGCAGGCCGACGACGATTCCGTGGCGATCATCCCCGACATGCACAATGGCGACAGACTCGGGTGCGGCACCATATCGGCCAACTGCAAGTTCACCAAGCCCCCGTTCCGCTATTCCGAAGCCACGCTTGTGAAGAAGCTCGAGGAACTCGGCATCGGCCGCCCGTCGACCTACGCACCCACCATCTCCACCCTCACCACGGGACGCGGATACATTGTGAAGGGCGACAAGGAAGGCCAGAAATTCAAGGTGCACAACCTCAGTTCCACCGGCGGGAAGATCAGTTCGTCGGTGAAGACCGAAACCGTGGGCGACGAGCGCGGCAAACTCCTCCCGCAGGAAGTCGGCATCATCGTAACCGATTATCTCGTAGCCAATTTCCCCGACATTCTCGATTACGACTTTACCGCCAACGTCGAAAAGGACTTCGACAGCATAGCCGAAGGCAAGCTTGCCTGGAACGAAGAAATAGCCAAATTCTACGCCCCCTTCCATGCAATGGTGGAAGCCAACCTGCACGACGGCGTCTACAGCCATGTGGAAAGGGCCCTGGGCAACGCTCCCGACGGAGAGCCCCTCGTGGCCAGATACGGCCAGTACGGCGCCTACGTACAGAAAGGCGAAGGCGACGAAAGGAAATACGCCAGCCTCGCCAAGGGCCAGCTCATCGAGAACATCACCCTCGAAGAGGCCCTCAAGCTGTTCGAACTCCCCCGCACGGTCGGCGAATACCAGGGAATACCGGTGGTGGCACTCAAGGGCAGGTTCGGCCCCTACCTCAAATGGGGAGACCGGAACTTCTCGCTCCCCCGCGGGAAAGACCCGCTGAAGGTAAGCCTCGAGGAATGCTCGCAGATAATCGGAACCGAGACCTCCAAACCGGCGCCAGGCACCCCCATTGCCGAATTCGGCGACATCCAGGTGCTCCGCGGTCTCTACGGTCCCTACATCAAGTTCAACGGTTCCAACTACAAGCTCCCGAAAGGCACCGATCCCACGTCCCTCACCGAAGATGAGTGCCGCCGCGTCATAGCCGACGGCAAGCCCACCGAGCACAAGGGCCGGTTCAGAAGATACAGTAAAAAGAAATAGCCATGCCCAACTTTCAGATCGACGAAATCGACAGGGCGATACTTCTCACCCTCATCAAGGATGCCCGCACCCCCTATCTGGAGATAGCGCGCCAGCGCGGCATTTCGGGCGCAGCCATCCACCAGCGCGTCGCCAAACTCGAAGCCGCAGGCATCATCACCGGTTCCCGCCTGCAGGTAAAGCCTTCGGCGATCGGCCTCAACGTATGTGCGTTCGTGAGCATAATCGTGAGCGATCCCAGCAAATGCAACGAGGTGGTGTCCGCCCTCAAGGGCATCCCCGAGATAGTGGAATGCCATTACGTAACCGGCGACTCGACGATGCTCCTCAAGCTTTATTGCATCGACAACGATCACCTGATGGAAGTGATGCTCAACAATATCCTCAAGATACCCCACATCCAGGGAACGAACACTATGATCTCGCTCCAGGAAGCCTTCGAGCGTCAGGTGTGGGTGAAGGATTTCAAGAGCACCAACTTCTCAAAAACTTAGGAACAGGCGGGCCAGTTCCAAGTCTTCAGGAGTAGTTATCTTTATGTTGCGCCTCTCCCCCATGATGAAGGAGAGAGGGATGCCGGCGCGCGCTGCGACGGATGCGTCGTCGGTGAAAGAAAGGTCGAAAGCCTGGCGGTAGGCGGCCTTGATGTCTTCGGAAAGGAACATCTGCGGAGTCTGGGCCCGGAAAACCCGGCCTCTGTCGGGATCGGGTCCTCCGACGGTGAGGGTACCGTCAACGGCGGTATCAAGGTACTTGAGCGTATCCACTTCCGGGATTACCGGTATCAGCGCCCGGCAGTTATCCATGCGGGCGAACATCTCCTTTATCAGTGAGACCGGCACCAATGGCCGCACCCCGTCGTGTATCGCCACCACCGCCCCATCGGGCACCGATTCCAGGGCGTTGCGCACCGAGTGGAAACGGGTCATCCCCCCTGCGACCAGGATCTGCTGCTCATTGCAGCAATAGTCTATGCAGAGGTCCTTCCATGTACGGAAATGTTCCTTGGGAAGAACCGTGATCAGCGTTGCGTCGGGGCATGCTTCGGCAAAGCGTCCGAGGGTGCGCTGAAGCACCGGCACGCCGTCCAGGAGCAGGAACTGCTTGGGCACCTGGGCACCCATTCGGGTACCGCTGCCGCCCGCCACGAACACCACGTATTTTTTTCTTCCCATAACTTCGTTTTCAGGGCAAAATTAAGCAAATTTATCGTATCTTTGTAAGAATATAAATCCTTACGAAAACAATATGGCTTTTTTAGGACTGAACCAGGAACTGGCCATCGACCTCGGAACCGCCAACACCGTCATATACCAGAACGACAACATCGTGCTGGACGAGCCGAGCATCGTGGCGATAGACAACAACACCGGCAAGTGCATAGCCATCGGACAGCAGGCCAAACTGATGCACGACCGCACCAATCCGGGCATAAAGACCATACGCCCGCTGAGGGACGGTGTCATCGCCGACTTCAATGCCGCCGAAATGATGATACGCGGCTTCATCAAGCAGGTGAACAACAAGCATCACAGCCTCTTCACCCCCAACCTCAAGGTGGTCGTAGGCATACCCTCAGGTTCTACCGAAGTTGAAATCAGGGCCGTGCGCGACTCCACCGAACATGCCGGCGGAAGGGACGTATACCTGGTATACGAGCCGATGGCGGCAGCCTTGGGTATAGGTCTCGACGTGCTCGCGCCCAAGGGCAGCATGGTGGTTGACATAGGCGGCGGCACCACCGAGATTGCGGTCATCTCCCTCGGCGGCCTCGTGCAGCAGGACAGCATCCGCACCGCAGGCGACGTGTTCACCAGCGACATCCAGTATTATCTGCGCCAGCAGCACAACATCAAGGTTGGTGAGATCACTGCCGAGAAAATCAAAATAGCGGTGGGAGCCGTCATCCCTGACCTCGACGATGAAGCCCCGGAGCCGTACATCGTACGCGGTCCCAACCTGATGACCGCCCATCCCGTGGAAGCCACCATCACCCACGAAGAAATCGCCCACTGCCTCGACAAGAGCATAGCCAAGATCGAGACATCCATACTCCATGTGCTGGAACTCACGCCTCCTGAACTCTACGCCGACATCGTAGAGAACGGTATTTTCCTCTCGGGCGGCGGCGCCCTTCTCAGGGGCCTTGCCAAGCGTTTCACCGACAAGGTGAACATCCAGTTCCATGTAGCCGAAGATCCCCTTCACTCGGTTGCCCGCGGCACCTGCATGGCGCTCAAGGACACTGGTCTCTACCCCTTCCTCATGAGGTAAGATGACCAAGCAGGTTAAGGCATACTCCGGAGTCATCAATGCAGCAATCTTCGTGGTCATGGAGGTTGCTGCACTTCTTATGCTCTCCGGCACCCGAAGCCTGCAGGACATCTGGATAAACAGGGCCAGCCACCGCACCCATGCAGCACTCTGGCGCAGCGGAGAGAACATCCGCAACTACTTCACCCTCGACAAGCAGAACCGCGCCCTCGCCGGCGAGAACCTGGTCCTTGCCGAAAAGGTACGGCAGTACGAAGGGAAAAGGCTCGCGATAGCAAACGGGATCATCGCCGATACCACCCAGGGCGAATACCGCTTCATCCCCGCCACCATCGTGAAGGCCAGCAGGAACTCGCAGCACAACTACATAATCCTCGACAAGGGCAGGGCGGACGGAGTCAAGCCACATTCAGGCATCCTCTGCAGCGGCGGCGTCGTAGGGGTGATAGATGCCGTGGACGAGCATTATTCCTACGGGCTCACGCTCATGAACCCGCTTATCAGCGTCAGCGCGCGTATCGGTCGTGAAGGGCTCGTAGCCCCCTTGGTATGGGACGGCCTGCGCACCGACCGCGGACTGCTCAAGGAACTGCCGATGTATTATGACCTCCATCCGGGAGACACCGTTTTCACCAGCGGTTTCAGCACCATATTCCCGCCCGATGTCCCCCTCGGCACCATTATGAGGCCGAGCGAGGTTGACGGAAGCGTGCAGGAGGCCGTAGTCAATCTGTTCCTGGATTTCAAGAGCCTGCGCTACGTTACCATAGTCGAGAACACAGCTTCGGAAGAGATTGCCGGGCTCGAGAAGACGGAGGCTTCTGAGTGATGAGGATACGCTTCTACATATTCTACATCATCCTGGTGGCGCTGCAGATCGTGCTTGGCAACTATCTGGACCTCACCCAGTATGTCACGCTCTGCTTCCTGCCTGCGATGATACTGGCTCTGCCCGTGGGCTACGGCACCATAGGCGTCATGTGCATAGCCTTCGTCACCGGACTGGCGGTCGACTTCTTCACCCACGGCATACTCGGTCTCACCATAATCGCCCTCGTGCCCGTAGCGTTCTGCCGCCGCTGGCTCATAGCCATGGTGTTCGGCGGCGACGTGCTCTCCAGGGGGGAAGACATCTCCATAGACAAGCACGGACTCGCCAAGTCACTGCTGTCCATACTTATAGCCACAGCAATCTATCTGGGCATATACATAGTCGCCGACGGCGCCGGAACCCGTCCGTCCAGCTTCAACGCCCTGCGCTTCGCCTGCTCCCTTGTCGTGAGCACCGTAGTTTCCGTATTCGTCTCGCACATACTCAAATCGTCCGACCGATGGAGCTGAGCGACCGTTCAAAGATCCTGCGCATCGGACTCTGGGTGGTCGTCGCCATCCTTCTGGGCAAGATATTCTATATCCAGATAGTGGATTCGTCGTACAAGCGCGACGCCACCAACAACTCTATGATCTACGAGAACATATACGCGCCGCGCGGGATCATCTACGACCGCAACGGCGAGACCCTCGTAGGCAATAAGGTGTGCTACGACGTACTGGTCACCCCGCGGGAAGTGGGGCCGTTCGACACCCTCGCCCTCGCGAAGGCGCTGGACATCGACGTGGAGTTCATACGCGAAAGGATGGCCTATTACCGCAAGTACCGCAGCCGCATCGGATACCAGGAACTGCAGTTCGTGAAGCAGATACCGGTGGAGCAGTACCTCAGGTTCGCAGAGGTGCAGTACGACTTCCCCGGCTTCAGGGGGCAGGTGCGTTCGCTGCGCGAATATCCCTTCAATGCGGGTGGAAACCTGCTGGGATACGTTTCGGAAGTGGACCAGAACTACATCGACAAGCACCCCGATGAATATAAAAGCGGCGACTACGCAGGCAAGACCGGCATCGAAGCCGCCAGGGAAGAAGACCTCAGGGGTGAAAAGGGTTACCATATAATCCTGCGAGACTCGCGCAACCGCAAGCAGGACTCCTACGCCGGAGGAGCGTTCGACAAGCCCGCAGTACCTGGAAAGGACATCGTGACCACCATCGACGCCCATCTGCAGCAGTACGGGCAGCAGCTCATGACCGGGAAGAAAGGCAGTCTCATCGCCATCGAACCTGCCACCGGAGAGATCCTGGCCATGGTTTCCAGTCCCGGAATCGACGTCGACATCCTGGGAGACATCTCGAAGCATTACGGGCGCCTGGTGATGGACCCCAACAAACCCATGTTCAACCGCACGGTGCAGGCCTCCTATCCTCCCGGATCGGTGTTCAAGTTGGTGAATGGGCTCATAGGCCTTCAGGAAGGGGTTCTGCAACCCTCCTACGAATATCCCTGCTCGCACGGCTACGCATATTCGTCAAACCATAAGCTGGGCTGTCACGGGCACCGCTCCCCGCTGAACCTCACCGACGCGGTGATGATGAGCTGCAACGCGTATTTCTGCTACGTGCTCAGGAACCTGCTGGAAAACAGGAAATACAAGGACATCGACGAGGCCTTCGACAAATGGAGGGACTACGTGCTGAGCTTTGGCTTCGGACAACCACTCGGAAGCGACTTCCCCTCGGAGCTGGGCGGCAATATCCCCACTTCGGCCTTCTACGACAGGCATTACGGCAAGGCGCGCTGGAAGTTCTCCAACGTCGTATCCCTCTCCATCGGGCAGGGAGAAATAGGCGCCACGCCGCTTCAGATCGCCAACCTGGCGGCCACGGTGGCCAACAGGGGATTCTTCTACATACCGCATATCGTGAAGGATTCCGAAGACATAAAGATAGACCCCAAATACAAGGAGCGCCATTATACCATGGTCGACACCAGCCAGTTCAGCAAGGTGATCCAGGGGATGTGGCAGGCCGTGAACGCAGTGCCCGGCAGCGGCGGTACCGCAAGCCAGGCCCATGTGGACGGGCTGGATATCTGCGGAAAGACGGGAACGGCGCAGAACCCTCACGGGAAGGACAATTCGGTGTTCATCTGCTTCGCACCGCGCGAGAATCCCAGGATCGCAGTGGTGGGTTACATAGAGAACGCCGGCTGGGGCGGCTCCTGGGCCTGCCCTATTGCATCGCTCCTGGTTGAGAAG
>ONSD01000040.1 GCA_900320385.1 uncultured Bacteroidales bacterium | reverse complement strand
GATGTCTTCGGGGCTGATGCCGTCGAGACCGCTCTCACGTACGATACCGTCTACAACGTAGAGAGGATCGTTAGAGTTGTAGATCGAGTTGGTGCCGCGTACACGGACCTTCACCGATCCGCCGGGGACACCGCTCTCTTCTACGAACACACCTGCTACGCGGCCCTGGAGAGCCTGCGAAACGGTGGTGACGGGCTGGTCCTTGAAGGCTTTGTCATCGAGGACGGCTACCGATCCTGCAAGGTCTGCCTTGCGGACGACACCGTAACCGATGACCACCGCATCCTCAAGATACGTGGTGTCTTCTTCGAGGGTGATGGTAAGGTCGCTGCCGTTCCAGACGGTCGTGACGGTAGTATATCCCATGAAGGATATCTCGATCACGCTGCCGGGGCGGACTCCGTTGAGTGTGAATACGCCGTTCTCGTCAGATACGGCACCGTTGGTGGTACCGCTGACGAATGCGGCTGCGCCTGGGAGAGGATTCCCATTCACATCGAGGATTCGGCCTTTGCAGACAGACTGCTGGGCAGTTTCCATGCCCGTAGAGACTGCTGCAGCTGCGCGGTTTCCTACTGGCATGGCCAGAAGGAACGCGAGAATCAATGCTGAAATTTTGAATCTCATAATGGTTGTTGTTGGTTAGAGAATTGTGTGTATAGAGGTTTTATTTGACAGTTCCCAGATAGTACTTCGCCCAGTTGCTGGACGGGTTAAGCTTGAGGGATGCGTCGAAGTCCTTCCTTGCCTCGGCCTTGTTGCCGCGGGCGAGGGCTGCGAGACCTGCGATGTAGTTGGCGCGCGCCTTGATGGCATTGCTGGTGCCGTCTTCACCGAACTTGGAGTAGATGTCCACTACGGTGTTGCCTGCGCTGGAGAGGAGCTTCTGGGCGGATTCCTCCATGGTCTTGATGGCTGCATCCGCAGCGGCTTCATCGCCGAGTGCCCTGTGGGAGAGGGCTACGTAATAGCCGGTTTCATCGCCAGCTATCCTTTCCCAGCGGTTGCCGCCCTTGGCGGTCTCGATGCACCTGCGGAAAGCTTCGGCGGCCTTGTCCTGCTGGCCGAGGGCTTTGTATGCCAGACCCTGATGGAAGGCCACCTTGGCGACGGTAGGTCCTGTGGAAAGCTCGTTGGTTTCGAGGTTTTTGGGGAATGTGCCGGCTGCGAGGAAGTCTTCGAGGGCCTTCTTGTACTGCTTCTTGCCCATAAATTTGAGGCCGTTCAGCAGGTGAGCGTCCACGAAGTGGGTGTATACGGTAGCACCGCCTTCCCATACCCTGAAGTGCCTGTCCTTCATGATGTTCAGGGCTTCGTCGTATTTGCCGCTCTCAACGAGGAGCGATACATAACGGGTGGTGGCGTCATCCGACTTGAAGATGGTCTTCCTGTTCTTCTGCATGAGGGCCAGCCTGTCCTTCGACGGGGTGCCGAGCGCTTCTTCAAGCACGTCGAGCTCGTTGAAGAACTTGGGATCCGAAGGATCTGCGGCGACAGCCTTCCGGTAATACTCGGCAGCGCTCTTCCTGTCACCGAGATATTTGTCGGTGGCGAAGCCCAGGTTGCGCAGAGGCATGCCATAAGCGGGATTCTGTTCAGCAGAAGCCTTCCAGCATGCGATTGCGGCATCTTTCTGCTCCTTGTAGTAGAGCAGGTTGCCGAGGTAGTACTTGGCTTTGGAGTCGCTGGGGTTGCGTGCGATCACGTCCTGGAGCATGGCCTGTTCCTCGGTGCGGAACGGGAAGCAGTAGTCGGGCGACATGGTTGCAGCGATCCTGTAATGGCTGAGGGCTGCTTCATCGTCGCCGGCGAGACCAAGGTAATATCCTGCCATGTAGTTCAGCAGAGGAGACGAGATGAAAGGCTCAACCGCGTTCTTCTGCATGGGGGTGGAGGCGTAGGGCCATCCTTCCGCGATGACAGCCTCGAGGAATTCGGCCGCGCTTGCATATGCGCCTACGGATCCATAGTACGTCGCTACTTCGATCGATTCCTGGAGCGGGTTGCCCATGTGGGTGAGGATGTCCTTGTATTTCTTGCCTTCGAGCCTTGCGATCTCGACCTGGCTCAGGAAATCAACCGGATCCATCTCGAGGTTGCCCTTAAGCAGGGCCTTGGCACCGGCCTTGTCGCCTGCATCCTGGAGGAACCAGGCCTTGACGAAGCGTGCGAGGGTGCTCTTGCCTCCGAGGCTGAGGGAGTTGTCGATAGCCTTCATGGCTTCGGCCTTGCGTCCCTGCTTCCAGTACATTTCGGCAAGATACATATGGGCTGCCGCGCCGAAGCCCGGGTACCAGGTCGACTTCCAGTAGTATTCTTCGGCTTCCTTGCATTTGCCGAGGGCCTGCGAAACCACTCCGAGGTAGTAGAGCATCTCTCCGTCCTTGGGGTTGGTCTGGTACATTATGCCGGTCTTTTCGATTTCCGGCATGTAGTGGAGTCCGGTAAGGCGCTTGTAAGCCCTCTGGAGATATTTCTCAGCCTTCTCCCATTCGAAATGGCGGGCGTAGTAGATGCCCATGTTCACATTTGCCCTGGAGTCGAGCGAATCCCTCTTGAGCACTTCCTCATAGAAGGGGAGCGGGCTCAGGCGGGCGTTATGGAATTCTTCCAGCCTCTGTCCGGCGAGAACCAGTTCCTCTGAGGAAGTGTATTCTTCGGGGGTGCCGGGCCTGTCGGCGGGATGCGGTTTCTCGATTTCGGGGAGGACGACAGGCGAATAGGCTACGAGCTCATTCCCGGCTGCATCGCAGAGGGCTGCACGGAAGTCGCTGTCGGCGAGATCCTTGTCCACGGTGAACTCCTGCTTGAAGGGGGAGTCGGGATCGATGGAGACGCGCTTGTCCATGAGGGTCTTGCCGCCGGCTGTTACGATAATCCTGGCGTCGGGGCGTTTGCAGGTGGAGTTGAATCCTACGAACATGGTGGTGGGATCCTTCCTCACTACGTTCACCGCACCTTCGAGATTGACGAACTTGGCGCCGCCTATGCCCTTGATGGGATACCAATACTGGTCGACCTCGCGGATTTCGTTCGGTCCTATCCAGCTGTAGTCGGGCTGGTTGTCGGAGAAGGAGCCGGTCATGAGCTCCAGATAAGCTCCGTCTTCTTCGGTGAGCATCTGGTTCCAGACGCTTTCGGTTCCCCACAGGAAGAACTTCTTGCCCGGGGATAGGTGGTGGTTGGCCCAGTACGCGGTTCCGGCGTCGGCGCCGAAGTCATAGCCTACGAGGAAATCCTGCATGTAGTTCACCGCGAAGGTGGAGTTGCCGCTGCGGTAATTGGCCCACCAGCTGTTGTCCTCCGGTTCGCTGCGTCCTTCGAGCGGTCCAAAGGGCCAGTCGATGTAGCGGGTCTTGCTGTGGCTGGTTCCGAACTGGGTCTCCGGCGGGAACTGCACCTGGTAGTTCTTGTTGGCATGTACCGATACGTTGGCCCAATACAAGAAACTTTCCATCATCGGAGTCCTGTTCTCGATGCGGAAAGTAGCCTTTACATACGATTTGCCGGGGAAGATGGTGAGCCCTATGGTCCACATAAGCCTCTGGCGGAGTTCAGTCTCACCGATCCAGATGGTCTTGCTGCCGTCGGGGTTCTCGGTAATCTCATAACCGGCATTGAGGGTGGATGAAGCCCTGTGGTGATGGGGGATGTTCCATTCGACGCCGCCCGAAATCCATGAGCCTATCATGCCGATGAGTGCGGGACGCACCACATGCTGGCGATAGAAGAAATTGTATCCGGTCTGGTTGTCGGAGGCGCTGAAAATGCGGCCGCCGATTTCCGGCAGTACACCGATGGTGGTGTACTCATTGCCGAGGGAGAGCCATTTGTATTCCCGTTCCACGCGTTCATCGGTCAGGATGTCGTAGATTGGGTACGGGTAGATATGTCCGGCGGCACCCTGATAGGTTCGGCCGGTGAAGAAATAAGGATCCTTTTCTGGATTGTCAACCAGGTAGGTAGGGATTTTCGCGGTGGTTTCTTCCACCTTAACCTGAGCGAAGGCACTCGGGGCGAAGGCCAGGAGCGCCAACAGAACCGGGATGTTTAGTTTCATTGGTTGTTGGACATTAACTATGGTTATAATCACAAATATAGTGTTTTTTGGGAAAAACAATTCCTATTTGCAAAAAAAACGCTCTAAATGATGCAAAAAAACACCATTCTCCCGAATAACCTCTCAAAGGATACGGGATTCCATAGCTTATGCCCTGAAAATCAATGTGTTATGTGATACCTATTTAATAATGTGGCGGGCGAGAGCCGGAATTCCGGCCCTGAGCGAATCGCATACTATGTGGCAGTTGCGCCTTGCCCCGATTTCGGTCGAATGGGTGTCGTCCTGCCTGCCTTCAGGGAGGGCTTCCACGGTGCCCGGCTCAACCCACATGAAATAGGACTTGGATGCGCTGTCCCCGGCCTGCGCTATCCATGCTTCGGTAGCGGCCTCCATGTCTATAAGGACGGTTCCAGTAGCGGTTGCCACTGCCTTCATGGCTGCCGGGTAGTCGCCGTGGGTATGGGGTACGAACACCCCGTTCTCGAATTTCCTGCGGGCCACAGGGGTGAGCAGGACCGGGATGGCTCCCTGCGCGCGGCTTTCGTCTATGAAGTGCCTGAGATTGTCGCTGAAAGCCCCCCAGGCAGGGGCATAGCGCTCTGGGCTGGCCTCCTTTGCATCGTTGTGCCCGAATTCCACGAAGACATAGTCGCCGGGGCGGAGGTCCATCTTAACGAGGTCCCACCTGCCTTCGTCTATGAAACTCTTTGTGCTGCGGCCGTTCCTGGCATAGTTCACCACCCGCACCGAAGAATCGAAATACTCTCCGAAATACATGCCCCAGCCCCTCTCGGGATTCCCTCCCGTAGTGTCTTTTTGTGCCATGGTGGAATCGCCGATCAGATGTAGCGTAACAGGCCTCGCTTCCATTTCGAGGGCTGCCCAGATGAGCGGGCCAATCCCTTTGGGGTCATTGTCCCTTACCGCTTCCCCCACGTAGTAGTCGAAGTCGCCGCTGCGGCGGTCCTTCCCTCCCAGGCCCGCAACCGAGCAGCAGCGCTCCAGGCTGAGCGTGCCGTCGGGGTCGGAACGGAGGAATTCCTTCAGGAGCGAACGGTAGGTCTTTTTGGCGTAAGCTTCCATCCCGCGGGGCAGGTATCCCAGGCGTATGCCCTTGAGCATGGCGTAGGTGAACATTGCGGAGCATGTGGCTTCGGTGTAGTTCCCCTCGCGTTCCGGGGAATCGAGCACCTGGTACCACATCCCGGTCTTTTTGTCGGCGTAGCGGGGGAGTACGTCATAGATGCCTCTGAAGATTTGCAGTACCTTGTCCTTGCCTTCGGTGCCGTCGGGAATGTACGGGAGGGCGTCCACTATCGCCATGCAGTACCATCCGAGTGCGCGGCCCCAGGCATGGAGGGACTGCCCGCTGAGGCTGTCTGCCCAGAACATGGAGTGCGAGGAATCCCAGGCATGGCGGTACAGCCCCGTGGCCGGGTCGTAGGTGTGCTCAGCCACGGTCAGGAAGTTTTTCAGGATGTCCCTGTAGCATGAATCCCTGAGGGCCGGTTTCTCGAAGCGGAATGTATACTCGGCGTAGAAGGGCTGTGCCATGTAGAGGCAGTCCAGCCACATCTGCTGCGGGTAGACCTGCTTGTGCCAGAATCCCCCTTCCGGGGTGCGGGGCTGGGATGCTATCTGGGCGCGCAGGGTGTCGATGGCGCGGCGGTATTTTTCCTTTCCGGTGAGGTCGTAAAGGGTGAAGAGCGTCTTGCCGGGGCAGATGTGGTCGGTGGAGTAATTGCTTTTCTTGTAAGTCTTTATCCTGCCCTGCGCATCGATCATGGAATCGTACCACTGCTCGGCGTACGACAGGATCCCGTCCCCTCCGTAACGCCCGTATACGTCCAGGAAAGCCTTCAGCTCGAGCCCGGTGGTGTAGTTCCACTTGAGGGTGCCTTCCATGAAGTCGAGATGCGCGGCGTCGGGGCAGCGGGCCATTTCGCTCTGCACGATGCGGAGCGAAAGCGGCTCCTCCTCCTTCCCCGAGCATCCCGCCACTGCCGCGGCGAGAAGCCCGGCCGCGGCAATGAGAGGGATGATGGAAGCGGGTTTCATCAGTATTCCTGTACGAGCGAGAACCAGTCGTCGGGATTGTCTATGAATCCCTTGCTCCAAACGCTGCTGAACCAGTATTCTATGGGTTCTCCCGACTCGATCCTGCGCACGCAGAGGGAGTGACCGGCTGCGATTGTGGTGGAATCGGCCCATGGCATGATCAGCGCAAGGCCAATCATTCCGTCCTCGGGCTCTATGCTGGTGTCGGATGCATGTTCCCATAAGGCGATGCGGTCGGGGCCCTTGAGCTCCTGGACGACGTCGTGACGGACGAGTCCTGCCGCTATCACCAGGGAATCGGACGGACCGGTGAAGCTGTATACGTCCACCGCCTTTGCGAACGGGTCGCCCGCCGTCACGGTGATGGTCTTGTCCAGCGAGATGCTGTAACCGCAGGCCTCCCATGCCGGGTAATGCAGCACGAAGCTGACGGTTCCGGGTGTCGATTCAAGGATTTCGGAAGAACGGTAATTGGTGGCGGGGAAACGGAGGGTGTCGGCTATAAGCGGCGAAGACGCGCCGCCGCCGAGGCTGACGGACACTTTATAGCAGTCCTTGCCGTTGCCATGGTCCTTGTGGTACGACGAATCGGAGCCGGATGCCATGTAGCGTGCGTAGCGGCCTTCGGCCACCAGGCTGTCGCAATTCTTCACCCAAACGTCGAATCCAGGCGATGTGGGATTCCCCTCCAGCGCCTTTCCATACGCGCGGTAGCAGTAGAAATCGTTTTCGAAGACGAAGTCGTCTGCCCTTTCGGGAACCTCTCTGGCATTCACCTTCCTTTCCTGGGTGCCCTTCTGGCCGCAACCGGCCAGAAGTCCCAGTACCAAAGCGAGATAGAGGAGTCTTTCCATACTTTATCGGAGGTCTTTGGTCTCAACCCAGTCCATGTCGTTGTAATCGTCGTTCTCTCCGCCCATACCCCAGATGAAGGTATAGTTGTGGGTCGCGCATGCCGAATGGATGCTCCACTGGGGAGAGATCACCGCCTGTTCGTTGTGCATCCAGATGTGGCGTGTCTCCTGGGGCTGGCCCATGAAGTGGCAGACAGCGGCTTCGTCGGGGACTTCGAAGTAGAAGTAGATCTCCATGCGGCGGTCGTGGGTGTGGGCAGGCATGGTGTTCCAGGTGCTTCCCGGAGCGAGTTCGGTCATGCCCATCTGCAACTGGCAGCAGGGTACCACTTCCTTGACCAGCAGGCGGTTGATGGTGCGCTCGTTGGCATCTTCCAGGCAACCGCAGTGCATCACTACTGCATCCTTCTTGGTGACGTGCTTTATGCCCGTCTCTTTCTGCGCGGGTGCGGAATTGAAGTAGAAATGCGCAGGATGCGAGGGGTCGTCGCTGGAGAAGGCCACGTCCCTGCGGCCCCTTCCTACGTAGAGCGCCTCCTTGTAGTCCAGATGGAATTCTTCGCTCCCTACCTGCACCACTCCGGGGCCGCCCACATTGATTATCCCCAGTTCGCGCCTTTGGGTGAAGTAGTCGGCGCGGAGGATCTCCGGTGCCTTGAGGACAAGCTCTTCCTCTGTGGGAACGGCTCCTCCCGCTATCATACGGTCGTACATGGTATAGACCATGTTGATTTCGTCCGGCACCATCACGTTCTCAATGAGGTATTCGCGACGGATGCGCTCGGTGTCATAATGCTTGGCGTCCTCGTAATGCGAGGCGTGGCGTACGGTGCAATTGATTTTCATTCAATCAGTTTTAAAACATATCAGAGCCAACGGGGATCGCCTGCACCTGCAGCCTTGACCGCAGCGTCGGTGACCTTGAGGCTGAATTCTGCCGAATTGGTGCAGGGGTCGCCGGTGAGCACGGCCCCGCCGTTGCCGGTGGCGCTAGCCTGGTCGATCGCGCCGGTGAAGAATCCTTCGGCGACGTTATAGAAGAAGTTGTCGCTCATCTCCGGGACGGTTGCGCCGGTCTTGGCGAGCAGCGAACTGCCGGTGATGTTCACGAACAGGTTCTTAGCCACTGTGTACTTCCCGGGATCGGCGGCGCAGCTGCGCACCCAGAGGAGGCCGTTGCCGGCACCTACCGAGCAGGCGGCGAAGGTGTTGTTCTTCACCGATATGCTTCCGGCTATCTCCTTGTCGCAGCGCAGGAAGTCGCGTCCGCCGTCATAGAAGGTGGAGTTGCTTACAACGAGCGTGCCTATGGTGCCCTTGCGTATGTCGATGATTCCCTGGCCGGTGCCGAAGCCGTGCACCAGATTGTCGTTGAAAGTGGCGGTGCCGAGGGCCGTCCCGTCCTGGTTGGCGTAGAGCAGGCTCTTGGCATATCCCACGAATTCGCAGCCTTCCACCAGCACCTTGTCGGCGCTGATAGCGGAAGCGATGTTGAGGGCGACGCCTATGGTAGCGTCCCCGGCATCGTTCCTGCCGTCGAACTTGAGGTTCTTGAGCACGAGGGTGGTGATTCCGGTCTTGAGCTGGAGCGCCCCGTGGATGGTCGGACAGGCACCGGCCTTCTTTTCACCCACGATGGTGATTCCCGCCTCGAGGGTGATGTCGCCGTTGGAGTTGCCCTCGGTGCGGAAATCGTAATCGCCGTACTTGAGGGTGATGGCCGTCTTGCCCGCGCTGACCGCATTCTGGAATTCTTCGACGCTGGCAACGGTGATGTCGGTCGTTACGGTACCCGCGTTCGGGTTCCAGTCGGGATCGCCCACGTTGCTGCCGAGGCAGAGAGCGTCGGTGAGGGTGTAGTCACCTCCGGCGAGGTCCTTGACAGGAACGCCGGGGAGCACTGCGCCACCGTTTGCGGTAGCCTGGTCCTTGGTGACGGCTCCCGCCCAGTAGGTGGCTTCGTCGGTGTTGTAGAACATGTTCACCGCCATCTGCGGAACCTCGTCGCCGGCCTTGGCGAACACCCTGGTGCTCAGTTCGGGATACATCACCAGGTTGTTCTTGAACACGAAGCTTTCGGCCACGGCGCGTACGTGCAGTATGCCGTTCCCGTTGCCCTGGCTGCCGCAGACGTCGGCCATGGTGTTGTTGGTCACGCTGATGGAGCCTGTGACGGTACCCTTGTCGGCGCGCAGGAAGTCGCGGCCGCCGACGAAGGTGCTGTTCTCGATCGTAAGTGAGGTGGTGACGCCCTTGCGGAGGTCGAAGGTGCCCTGGCCGCCGCCGAGGTCGGAAACATTCACGTTGCTGAAGCTGACCGCGCCGATGGCGTCAGCATCGCTGTTGCCATAGAGTATGCTCTTCTGGAAACCCTTTATGTCGCAATTCTTTACGATGAGTTTGTCGAGAGTCACGCCGCCGGTGGAGAAGAAGTTGGTTCCTCCTCCGGATCCGGGGCCGGTGATGTCCAGGTCCTCGAAGATGATGCTTCCCAGTTCGCCCTTGAGGTCGAGCTGCGGGAGGGTCACCTGGGGACGCTTTCCGTTCACCACTTCACCGCTGAGGCGCAGGCCTGCTACCAGGATGGTGGGGGATGCGCTCAGGTCGTAGGGCGAGCCTTCGGCGGCGAGGGTGATCTCGGTCTTGCCAGCGCCTATCGCCGCGTCGAATTCATCCTTGCTCTTGACGATGAAGGAATCGGCGGCTCCGCCGTCGTAGGAAGGATTCCAGCGCGGGTCGCCAACCTTGTTGCTCATGGCAAGTCCGCTGGTGAGCGTGAAGTCGTTCGCGGCTGCGTTCCTGACGGGATCTGCGGTAAGCACGACGCCGTTACCCGCCGTAGCGGTGGCTTCGTCATACTGGCCGGTGAATACGTCGGGTCCCATCCCGTAATAGAAGTTGTTCGAGAAGGTGGGGAACAGCACGGCGGTGTTCTTCTTGCCCAGCACGCTCGTCAGGGTGTGGATAAGGTTGTCCTTGACGGTGTATTCCGTAGTGGAAGTGCTCCTTACGTAGAAGATACCGTTGCTGTTGTTGCTGGAGTTCAGGTTGTACATGGTGTTCTTGGAGATGTCCACCACGCCGTTCACCACGCCTGCGTCCATGCGGAAGAAGTCGCGGCCGCCGGTGAGGGTGCTTTCGGTCACCTGAACGGTGCCGTAGGCGCCCTTGCGGAAGTCGAACATGCCCTGGCCGGTGCCCTGGTTGAGTACCATGAGTCCCTTGAAGACCACCTCATCGATGTTGTTGGCGTCGCTGTTGCCGTAGATTATGCTCTTGGCGTAGCCGTCGGCGGTGACGCCGATAAGCTTGATGCTGCTCATTGTCGCGCCAGCCGCGTCGAAGTTCAGGAGTATGCCCTGGTCGCCTGCCTTCATGGTCACGTTCTCGAGTATGAACTCGGAGCAGTCGGAGCCTGCGAAGTTGAACGCGGCACCCGTAACGGTAGCTCCGTCCTGTCCTGTGATCCTGAGTGTCGGGGTGGCCGGGGTGATGGTCTTGGTGTCGGCGCTGCTGAAGTCGAAGCTGCCGTCGCCTGCGAGGATGATGTCGTCCTTGCCTGCAGCGAGGGCGGAATTGAGCTGCTCGAGATTCTTCACCAGGGTGCCTGTCTCACCGCCCTGTTCGGCCTTGGGCAGGACTGCGAATGCAGCGGTGCCGGCTTCGGACATGGTGTTGTAGATGTCGTCTTCGCCCGGGTTTGCGTACACTTTCACGGTGTAGCTGCCCGGATCGAGCATGCTCACGGTAGTGGCGCCGAGCGTGTAGGTGCATGCGCCTTCGTCGGCCGGATAGGTCTTCTCGTTGAATACTACCGAGTAGCTGCCGGCGTTCGGAACGGCCTCCCAGCTTACCACGATATCGGTGGCGTCGCCGGCCGTTACGGTCGAAGGCTCGGCCGTGGGCTGCGGTGCGGGAAGGGCGGTGTTCACGGCGCTCAAATCGGTGCTCCACGCCAGTTCACTGATGGTGGTCGCACCCGAGACATAGACGTATACCATGCATTCTTCGGTGATGTCGCTGATGACTATCTTGGTGGGTACCGAAGATTCGGCGATGGCTGCGGCGCCGCCCTTGATCGTGATGGATGATCCGTCGACGGGACCTGCCGCCACGGTGGCGTGGGCGTCGGTTTCACCGCTGACCTTGATCACTACCGATCCGGGTTCGGCGACCTTGAATGCGAGGTATCCGCTGCTCGGGACACCCTTCTTGTTGGTGACGGTGGCCGCTGCGAAGTCGAGGGCTCCGCCGTTCACGGTAATGGGGTTGTCGCCGCTGGCGTTGATGTAAAGCAGGTCGCGTACCATTTCCTTCTTGATGGTGCCGCTGAAGTACTTGGCATTGCCGAAGTCCCAGACGTGGTTGCCGGTGACGGTGCCGAGGGTGAGGTCCTCGGGTTCTTCCACATAGGCCGTCCACCACTTGCTCGCGCCCACCTTGGCGGCTACGAGGTCGGAGTTGGTGAGGTTGAACAGGCCTGCGGGGGCGTTGAAGCAGGGATCTGCGTCAAGTTTGGTGAAACCTGCATCGGTGAAGGCGGTGTTGAAGAACGTGCCGCTTACGCTGTAGTACCAGTTGTCGGCGCTGCCGAAGCCGTGCCAGTATTTGAAGCCGTCGAAACCTCCGGATGCGGCATTGTCGCCGCCGAGTTTCGACTTCTCGCCCATGTTCAGCACGAGGTTCTTCCTGACGTTCATCTCGACGGGAACGGTCTGGATCGCCACTAAGCCTGCGTTGTTGGTGTTGTCGCTGACGCAGAGGTTCCACATCGTGTTGTTCTCCACCTTCACGGTGCCGAGACCCTTGAGGAAGTCGAGGCGGATGAAGGTACGCATTCCCTGGTAGATCGTATTGTTGATGATGTCCAGTTCGCCAATGGTGGAGAGGGGAGCTTCGGCCGTGCCGCGGAAGTCGATTACGTCGCCGCCGCCGGTACCGTCGGAGTTGATGTTGTTGATGTCACAGCTGTCCCAGCAAAGCTTGCCGACGTTCATCGGCTGTCCCCATTCGTAGATGAGACCCTTGCTGTAACCTGTGATGACGCAGTTGCGGAAAGATATCTCGTCCAGGACGACGTCGTCCTTGATGCCGCCGCCGTTCTTTAGCTGGATCGTGAATCCGTACTTGGAATCCATGCCGTTGAGCTCGACGCTCTCGAAAACGATGGATCCGTGGGCGGTGCCCAGGATATGGAATTCACCTTGGATCACCGGCTTGGAACCGTCTGCGGCTTCTTCGCCCGCGATGCTGAGTTCGCCCGGGATATCGAGCGTCTCGCCGTCTGCGACAGTATAGGGAGAGCCTGCCTGGGTGAGGTAGAGCTTCGCTCCGTCGGTCTTGATGGCGTTACGCAGTTCGTCCATGCTGTTTATCTGGGTGTAGCCCGTTATGTCCACTCCGGTGAACACGTCCACCTGACCGCGCACGGCGCTCTTGAAGTAGAGCACGACGACATATTCCTTGCCTGGCTCCAGCCCGTCGATGGTCGCCTTGCCGGCGGCTATCTCTTCGGCGCTCAGTTCGTGGGAGCCCTGTCCGCTGCCGTCGACCACGGCATATTCGATGCGGTCGACATCGGTATAGTCGGCTACGTCGGTAGACCATGCGAGGTCGATGGTAGTGGCGGTCTTGGCTTCAACCTTGAGGTAGAGGTTGTCCTTCACCGCGTAAGTGCGTATGGCCTTGTCGTATACGGCCCACTTAGAATCCTGGAGGCCGTCGGCGGTGTTGGTGGCCTGCACCCTGTAGTAGAAGGTGGTGTCGGCTTCAAGCTTCTTTGTATAAGGCACTTCGCCCGCTCCGATGGTCTCGGCGAGGTACTTCTGCGTCATGCCTTCGTCGTAGTATACTTCGAGGTTGTAGCCGGCTGCGTCCTTGGTGACATCCCAGTTGAAAGTCACCTGGTCGCCGTTCACCACCCTTGCACTCAGGTTCATGGGCTCCAGGCAGCGGGTGAGGCCGAGGTCGGAAATCTCTTCGAACTCATTGCTGCACCCGGCAAAGGCGCCGATGACCGCCGCGCCGAGGAGTATCAGTATGTTCTTTATGCTGTTTTTCATGACTCTTTGCATTTTAGTTGTTCACATAGCCATAGTCATTCACCAGAGTGCCCTGGCTGTTGGTGACCACATAATCGAAGAGGGGCCAGAACTGGCGGGTGTCGGGATCCTTCACCGCGAGGCAATTGATCTTGTCGTCCTTGGTGAACTTGGTGTCCACGATGTACTTGCTCTCCTCTATCCAGTCGGCGCCTTCGGGTGCGGAAGTCTCTCCGGGCTTCAATCCCCAGATGAGGATTCCGTCCTCGGCGTCGTTGACCTTCCACCAGATATTGCCCGAAAGTCCTGCGTAATCGCCGCTGAGGTTCGCCAGGTCGGTGAGGTCGGCCTTCTCTTCGGCTATCTTGCTGCCGAGCATGTTCCAGCGGATGAGGTCGCCCTTGCGGAGGAACTCACCGCAGAATTCGAATGCGCGTTCGTCGACTATCGCATTGAAGAAATCTTCCTTGCTGACGAGCGAGTTGACATACTGTTCGGCTTCGCCCTCGTTGCCCTTGAAGGCGCGCTGGCGTACCGGGAGGAGGTACTGCTTTGCTCCGGCGGGGCCGTTGAGTTCGTTCTCGATCTCGGCCGCCATGAGCAGGATGTCGCTGTAACGCATGACTATGGGCTTTATGCCGTCGTCATTGCCGCCGCCATAGGGGAGGAGTTCCATCCATTCGAAACGGTATTTGCCGAAGTACCAGCTGTTTATGCCGGCAGGCTCGGGAGTCTGCTGCTTGGTCCAGCTGAAGTTCACGCAGGTGAGGTCGCGGCGGATGTCGTTCTCGTCGAACTTGAACCAGAAGTTCGGGGTGGGGCCCGCCGTGCCGCCCTTGCCGTTGATGGGGGAGTAGTCGGCGCGGATTGCGAAGGTGTAGTTCCAACGTCCGCGGGGATTGCCGTCCAGGTCGTTCAGGCTGGGGCCGAAGGGTATGCTGAACAGCACTTCCTTTCCGGCTTCAAGGTCCATGTTGTTGAAGTCGCGCCAGAGCTGTTCGTAGGAATCGTACAGCCTGTTGGCACCGGATGATATTGCATCCTTGAGGTATGCCAGGGCCTTGGGATAGAGAACTTCCTTGGAAAGATTGCTGTCGCTCGAGAGACGGACCCTGCCGAGGTCGCCGCTGCCTTCCATGCCGTCGTCGGGCCGGAGGGCGTAGCCCGATGCCGCGAGTGCTATGCGGGCGTAAAGGCCTTCGGCGAAGGTCTTGCTGACGCGCTCAGTGGTGGTTGCATGGCCTCTGCCCGGATAGGGAAGGGCCGGGATGGCTTCTTCCAGGTCGGCGAGTATCTGTTCGAAGACTACGTCCCTGCTGCTCTTCTTCAGGTAGAGCGTCTCGGAGCTGATGGGCTCGAAACGGGCCGGAACATCGCCCCAAGCCTTGATGAGGTCGTAGTATACCATGGCCCTCAGGGTCTTGGCTTCTGCGAGCAGGTAGGCCATGTCGGGGTCATTCTCCACATTGCCGTACTGGTTCAGGCCGGCGATGGTGAGGTTGGCTATCTCGATGGCGCTGTACATGTCGGAATACGAGTTCTTTGCCGTATTCATCTGGCCGTCGTTGGTCAGCGGGTCGTAGGCCACGAGGCCGAGCTTGGCATCGGACGGCTTCGCCGATACGTACCACTCGATGTCGGTGTTGAAACCGTACCAGGGAAGGAACCTGCCGCGATAGCTGTTCTGTTCGCTGAACTTCTGGTGAAGTGCGAAGATGGTCTGTTCAGCCAGGGTATAGTTCGAATATACCGTGACGTCGTCGAAAGACGAGGGGGACTCGGTTTCGAGTATCTTGTCGCAGGAGACGGCAAGCACGGTTGCTGCCAGGATCGCTGCTATGCTGTAAAGTATCTTTTTCATGTCTGTGTCCTCCTTACTGTTTTTCGATGATTACGCACCTGTTGAATTCGGGAGTGTCGAAGATGTCTTCGGCGCTGGAGGTGACGGTGAACATTTCGGCGTCCACACCCATCTCCTTCATGAGGTTATACACGGTCTGGGCACGTTCTGCCGCAAGTTTCTCGTTGCGGGCCTCGCTGCCGGTACCGGTGTCGGCGTGTCCGGCGAGGGTGAACTTGACCTTGTTCCCGCTGGCGAGTATATCCCTTGCAGCTGCCTTGACATGTTCGATTTCGGTAGCAGAAAGGACGCTCTTGCCGATCGTGAAGTAAGCGATTACGGGCTGGTCGAAGAGGTCTTTCTGCCTGGGCTGGTTCTTGAGTGCTGCATTCTCGCCGGTGAGCGACTTGAGCGCGGCTTCGAGGTCAGCGATCTTCTTGCCGGCAGCCTTTTCGGCGGCTTCCTTGGCTGCCCATGCGGCCTTTGCATCCGCCTCAGCCTTGGCGAGGGCGGCCTGGCAGGAGCTGCTTGCGCTCTCCTTTGGCCTGTCGGGACTGTTGAATCCGAAATCGAGGTTGAGTCCGAACACTACACCTATGCTCTTGGGGTATGCAGAGTAGTCGACGCCGGGGGTAAGGGGCGTTGTGCGCCTGGTATCCACTTCGGGGTCGTAGCCGCTGTACTTGGTGAGCAGCAGCAGGTTGGTGCCGGTCACGTAGAGACGGGCCCTGCTTATGTTGATCTTGCCCGTGAGTTTTTCGGGGAGGGTGTAACCGATGGTAGCACTCTGGAGGCGGAGGAACGAGCCGTCTTCAACCGCCCAGTCGCTGAAGATGGCGTTCTGGGTGAAGGGAGCGAAGACGGTCTTGCCGGCGTTGATGGCGTTGAGGGTGGCCGCGTCATTGATGAGCTCGCCGGTGTTCCAGTCGATGTTGGTCCAGCGGTTCTCCACTTCCATCATGTTGGTGAGGTTGCGGAGGGTGGTGAACTTGCGCGAGCTGTTGAACTCTATCTTGTTGGCGTTGTAGACATCGTTGCCTACCATGAAGTTGAAGTTGGCGCTGAAGTCGAAGCCCTTGATGTAACCGTTGAGCGAGAAACCGCCGGTGAAGTCCGGGGCGGCATTGCCGATTATCACCTTGTCGGGGATAATGTCGTCGTCTATGCTCTTGAACTTGGGGGCGCCGGGGCGCATGAAGGTCGATCCCACGAGTGAGCTGGCGTCCGGAACGCCTTCGTTCAGCACCCATTTGCTGCCGTTCCAGCTCATGTCATCGGTGGTGTAGAAGCCGTCGAAGAGATAGCCGCTCATGTTGCCGAGGGGCTTGCCTACTTCAACCACATAGTCCGCGCTGATTTCAGAGGAGGCCCAGCCGCTGTCGTCGGTGATCTTGTCGAGGCCGCCGAGCGAGGTGACCTTGTTGCGGTTGTATGCTATGTTGCCGCCGATGTTCAGCGAAAAGTCCTGCTTGCTCACGAGGGGCATGCTCAGCGTGAGTTCCAAGCCGCGGTTGCGGGTGGAGCCTATGTTGCGGTATTGGGTGGCGTAGCCGGTGCCGCTTATCGGGAAGTTGATGAGCAGGTCCTTGGTGTCGTTCTGGTAAGCTTCGATAGAGCCCGAAAGCCTGTTGCGGAAGAAGCTGAAATCGAGACCGACGTTATGTGTGTAGGTCGTCTCCCAGGTCAGGTCGGGGTTGTTCATCACCGTTCCTGCGGTAAGATAGGTGGCGCCGCTGGAGATTGATGCGGCGATTTCCGAAACCGGCTGGGGGGAATATACCTTCACGATCTGGCCCGTGGGGATGTTGTTGTTACCCGCTGTACCGAAGGAGTAACGGAGCTTGAGCTGGTCGACCCAGTCCTTGTGCTGCATCCAGGGCTCGTTGGAAATGGTCCAGGAGACTGCGGCGGAGGGGAAGATGCCCCAGCGGTTGCCCTTGGCGAACTTGCTCGAACCGTCGGCGCGGAGCGTCGCACCGATAGAGTAGCGGTGCAGGTAATCGTAGTTCACGCGGCCGAAGAACGAAAGCATGTTGTCGTCGGGGTAATAGTAATTCACCACGGCGGTGGGTGTGCCCGAGCTGATGAAGTTCCATGCCATCATGGCGTCGTAGAACGTGGGAAGGTTGTTGCTCTGCATGCGCACCTGGTTGCTGCGGGTGAGCGTCATCTCTTCACCGAGCATGATGTCCAGGGTGTGGTCGTCATTGCGGAGGAGTTCGGCGAAGTTGTACGATATGGTGTTGGTGTTGCGGTAGCGCGTGTGCACGTCGTCCTGGTACTTGGCAACGGGGCCGAGGCCGCCGAAGTTGTAGACGATATATGTGCTCATGCCATAGTACCTGTCGGTGACCTGGTCGTAGGTCTCCATGCCGCCCTCTGTCTTGAGGCGCAGGTTCTCGACGGGCTCCCAGGTGAAGGCGGCGTTGGCGTTCCAGGTCTCGCGGAGTTTGCGCACGTCGTTGTCGCTCACCGCCAGCAGCGGGTTCACCGCATCGCCGTAGTTTTCTTCTTCGTCAACTCCCGCAAGGGTGGCGGTGACGGGGATAGGCTGATAAATGACGGCATGCTTCAGACGTCCGTTGCCCGAATTGGAACCGGACTGGTCGTTGAGGGAGTTGGCGCCCGCGCCGCGCACGTTCGTGCGTGAGTAGCGGAGGTTCACGTCGACCGTGGTCGTCCTGCCGGGCTTGTACTGCCCCTTGAAGCTGAGGTTGTTGCGCGCATAATTGGAACCCAGCATGATGGCGTTCTCGTTAAGGTGGGCGTATCCCAGCGTCCAGTTGAAGCTGTCGCCGCGTCCGCTCACGGTGAGGTCGGCGCTGTAGGTGTTCCCGGTGTTGCCGAAAATGGCGCCTATATAATCATTGGTGGGCAGACCGATGAACTGGTCGATGTCGTCGAAGGTGCCGAAGTAGGCGTTGTATACGCTGCTGATGTTGTCGCGCAGCGAACCGAGCTCATACTGGAACTTCGTGAAGTTCTCGCTGTCCATGGGCACGATGGCGTCGCGGCGCGCCATCTTCTTCAGGCCGTAGTAGGTGTTGAAGCTGACGCTGGTCTTGTTGCCGCGCGATGCGCTCTTGGTGGTGACTATCACAACGCCGTTTGCGCCGCGGCTTCCGTAGATGGCGGTCGAGAAGGCATCCTTGAGCACGTCGATGCTCTGGATCTCGGACGAGGCGATGTCATTGATGTTCTCTACCGGGAAACCGTCCACGATATAGAGCGGGGAGCTGTCCTGGGTGATGGACCCGCCGCCGCGCACGCGGATCTTGATGTCGGCGTCAGGATCGCCTTCGGTGGTCACCACCGATACGCCGGCCATCTTTCCGGTGAGAGCCTGGCTCACGGTCGTCACCGGCTGCTCGACGAGTTTGTCGGAACTGACGGATGAAACCGATCCCAGGAGGTCGCGCCTCTTGACGGTGGCGTAACCGATGACGACCGTCTCTTCCAGCATGTTGGCGTCTTCTTCAAGCACGACGTCGATCACAGCCCTTCCCGAAACGGGAACGGTGACGGTCTTCATTCCGATCAATGAGAATTCGAGGATTGCGGAAGAGGGGTCGGGAACGCTGATGACATAATCGCCGTCGATTCCCGTAGTTGTGCCCGTCGTCGTGCCCTGTATCATGACGAAGGCACCTATGACGGGTTCCCCGCTTGCATCCCTGACTACACCGGATACGTTCTGGGCATGCATCGAAATCGCGCATGTAAGCCCAAGAAGGACCGCGGATAGCTTTAAAAGGATCTTGCTCATAGGAAATTCTTTGTTTAATTGGTTATATGTGAATGATTTACATTTCAGTGTAAGTTCCGCTGGAATTGCCCGCCGCAACCACATCCTTCACCAGAAGGTGGAGGTACATTTCCAGATTGGTGTAGCGCCCCGCCGGGTCTATGCCTTTCGCCGCTCCGTCGGAAGCATCGGCTGCATCGAGTCCCATTTTGGCTTCCCATGCATCCGGGATGCCGTCGCCGTCGCCGTCAGCCGCCGCGGCAAGTTCTTCCTTGCCCGCACCGTACTCCGGCCATTTGCTCCCGTACGCGGCTTGGACTTCGTCCATGTCGTCAATGAGCCGGCCGGTACCGGCTTTCACGTCTGCCGCTATCCTGGAATCGACGGCATCTTTGGACAGGGAGGCTCCGGCCCAGTCGCACACCCTGTCGCGGGCATCGCTTGCGCTGTGGGTGGTGGTAAACGCGGGCAACCCGCCCTTTCCGGACAGGGGAAGCGGCGAAGTCAGGATGTGGCCGTCGTAGGAAAGACCGTAACCGTCGTAGGCTTTCTTCCAGTAGACCCCGTCGGGGTAACTGCTGTCCCCATTCGGGTATTCATTATTGTAATTGTCTGACAGATAGAGATATGCCCAGTCGTAGGGATAGGTTTTCCCGTCAGTCTTGTAGCCTCCGTCAGCTTCGATGAAATACTTCTTGTCGTTGGAATCGGGGCCCTTCCGGTAGTAATTGCCTACCATGTTGAAATGCCCGCCTTCGCCTCCGTAACAGCCGTTGGAAGAGCCCCAGTTGTAATTCACGCAGTTGCGGTAATACACGTTGCCCCGGAATTCGTCCGTGCTCTTGCCGTTCCCGTCGTAGAGATACTGGTGGTCGAAGCGGGGGGTACGGTTCTGGTGGTGTGCCAGCAGGTTGTGGTGGAAGCTGGCGTTCCTGCCGCCCCAGATGCCTCCGTAGCCGTGCGCTCCCTTTGAATGCAGGCGGCAGTTGCGCATCGATTCGGCCACGATGCACCACTGCATGGTGAAGCATTCGTTGGCGTAGAACGATGCGGTTTCGTCTATGCTCCAGCTCATGGAGCAATGGTCGAGGATAATGTCGTGGAGGTAGCGGCCCCAGATGGCGTCTTCGCTGTCGGCCTTGCCGGCCTTGATGTCGGCCTCGCTCCAGGGTGCTTCATCACCAAGGCGGAAACGTATGAACCTGATTATCACGTTGTCGGCGCCTTCCTTGATGACCGTGGAGTAGTTCTTTATGCAGATTCCGTCGCCGGGGGCGGTCTGCCCTGCGATGGTAAGGTCTCCGTTATGGATCTCGAGTTTGTCCTGGAGCTCTATGATGCCGGCGACGTCGAACACTATGGTGCGGGCTCCCTTCTGCCTGATTGCATGGCGCAGCGTCCCTTCGCTGCCGTCGTCCTTCAGGGAAGTCACGTGGTAGACCTTGCCCCCGCGGCCTCCGGTGGTATACATGCCGCCGCCCTCCGCGCCCGGGAAGGCCCTGGCGATGCCGTCTTCCTCGGCCTCCGGAATCCCGTATTCTTCATAGGACAAGCCGCCCGACGGGGGAGTGGGCGGATCGGGTATCACCGGATCATCGCCTCCGGTGGTGGAAGCTTCGAGTTCCGTGCTGAAGGCGGATTCTCCAGCCCCGTTGTACGCCTGCACCGAGAAGCGGTAGCTGGTCCCGGCCTCCAGGTCCGGTATCGTGACGTTTCGGGTGGTGACGCTGCCGTCCTTGACCCTGGTGCTGCCTTGCATCAGCCTCCAGTTGTAGCCGTCGGCTCCGTTCACGCCTGTCCATTGGAAGGTAAGGGAAGCATCGGTACTGCCATAGAGCATTACACCGGTGGGCGTGCTTGGTGCCACCGGTTCCGGCACCGGCTTCTCGCCGCCGCAGGAAACCAATGCGTATGCCGCCATGAGCATCGCCGCTATCCTTGCCTTTAAAGTCATCATCTGTTGTCGTAGGGATTCCACTTGATCCCGTCTTCTTCCTCGAACATCACCTTCTCGAACGTATATTCGGCTGCCTGCCTGGCACTGAGCTGGCGGCTCCACTTCACACGTTCCTTCTTGCCATAGGCACCAGGGCCATAGTTCTGGTATTCAGCGTAATACGAATTCTTCTTGGTATCCGGCTTGCCTTCTTTCTCCCAGTCGTGCCAGCCTTCGGGGAGGATGTGGGAGCCCAGTTCGCAACGGATGAACACCGTCTTCGCCCATGAACGCCAGGGCCTTCCGAGATAACACTTGGTGACCCCCTCGTCGGCGGTGAGCCTGCAGTTTACGAACACGTATCCATACTTCTGTCCTTTCGGGGTGGATGCTGCGGTGACGTAGCTGTTCTTCTTGGAGTGGATGGTGCAGTTCTCGAAATAGCAGCGGCTCGGCCCGAAGATGAAGTCGGTGGTGCCCTCGATGTAGCAGTCCTTGTAATAATTCCGCTTCTGGCCGCGGTCCTTGCCCCAGTAACCATAGGTGTAGAGGGTGTCCTGGTTGCCAATGAAGCGGCAGCGGTTGAAGAAGAGGAAGTCGCCGTCGGTGAAAACTGCCACGGCCTGCCCTATTTCCTTGCCTTCTCCGGCACTGTTCTCGAAGCAGATGTCCTCGAAGGTGACGTAACTCGAATGGATGTAGACCGTTGCGCTGCCGCTGGTGCCGACCGTCTCTCCGGTAAGGGGCCAGGTGGCGGTGGCGTGGGCGTCCCAGGTGATGACGGTCCTGTCGGCGCCTTCGCCGCTGATGTGCAGGCGGAACTTGTTGTGGGGTATGGTCACCCTCTCTCGGTAGGTTCCGGCCTTTATGAGTATGGTGGTGATGCGGCTGTGCTCGTAGTCGGGGCAGGCGTTTATGGCTTCCTGCACGGTGCGGAAGTCGCCGCTGCCGTCCTGGGCAACGGTGATGTCGGCCGCGCGCACGTGCGTGCACAAAATGGATAACAGGAATAGGATGGCAGCTGTCCTTCTCATTTGACTGTCACGTTTTCGGTGGTGAATCCTTCAGTATAATAGGTGACTATGCCCTCATCGGTCTGGAAAAGGCAGTCGCTCACCGAGACGTTGCGTACCGGCATCTCCGGAAGGCCGCAGATGTATATGGCACGCCCGCCTGCGCCGTTGCAGTATACGCCTTTTATGTTGATGTCCCTGAATTCGGGGGTGGTTTCGTCAGCTGCAGGCACTTCTTCCTGTGCTCCGGCAGCCGAGAGCTCGGTCGCGGGTTTGCCGGCGTAGAAAAGGTTGAAGATGATGGCGTCCGCGACGATGTCCTTCATGTAGATATTCTCTATGTCGATGCCGCTCACCACGCCGCCTCGTCCGCGGGTGCTCTTGAAGCGCAGCCCCACGTCGGTGCCTATGAAAGTGCAGTTGCGCACGGTTATGTCGTGGACTCCGCCGCTCATTTCGCTGCCTACCACGAAGCCGCCGTGCCCGGCGTAAACGGTGCAGTCTTCGATAAGCACGTTGCTGCATGCTATGCCTTTGCGCCGCCCGTCTTCGTCCTTGCCGGACTTCAGGCAGATGGCGTCGTCGCCTACGTCGAAGCTGCTGTGGTGCAGGTGTACGCCCTCACAGGCGTCGATGTCGATGCCGTCCCCGTTCTGGCTCCATGCCGGATTGCGGACCGTAACCCCGCTTACTTCAATGTCCTTGCTCCAAAGCAGATGAAGGTTCCAGGCAGGGGAGTTCTCGAAGGTGCAGCCTTCCAGCAGGATGCCTTCGCAGTTCTTGAAACAGAGCAGTTCCGGGCGCAGGAAGCGCTTTATCTCGTTCTCGTCCAGGCTGTCGTCGGCTTTGTTGAAGTTGCCGGCCGTGGCCTGGGCTTTGGCGAAGCCCGCATCCGGATACCAGTTGCTTCCGTCTTCGCTCACGACTCCGCCGCTCGCCACCCTTTCGTCCCAGACCGACTTCGGGGCCTTGCTCTTCTTGAGCGCCCTCCAATCCTGTCCGTTGCCGTCGAAGATGCCTTCGCCCGTGATTGAAATATCCTTTTGGCCGTCGGCGTTGAGGAGGGCTAGGCAGCGGCGCATTTCGAGCCCTTCGAAGTTGGAGTTCACTATTGGGTAGAGATCGAGGTCGGAATCGAAGATGACCACGGCGTTGCGTTCAAGATGGAGGTTGACGCCGCTCTTGAGCGTGATGGGGCCGGTAAGCCAGAGCCCTGCAGGCACCTTGAGGGTGCCGCCTCCGAGGGAGGAGAGGGAATCTATGCCCCTGGCGAAAGCCGCGGTATTGAGGGTAAGTCCGTCTGAAACGCCTCCTACATCGGAGAGGCGGACGGTCCTGCTTTCCTGCTTGCTGCAAGAAAGGGCGCCGAGAAGCGCTGCAATCAATATTAATGCTTTTTTCATCTATGTGGCGACTTGTGCCCGGGGAGGGCATCATCGCCACAAATATACTAAAAATATTTTCTTCTGCAAACGTTTGCAAAGTTATTTTTTTTATTTACCTTTGTCTGCGTATCCAAACAAGTTGAACAAGTCCTATGACCAAACCTACCATAGTGGACATAGCCGATGCTCTCGGCATCACCCCTTCCACCGTTTCGCGCGCTCTGGCAGGGAATCCGAATGTAAAGGAGTCAACCCGAAAGTCGGTTCTGCAGAAAGCGGATGAACTGGGTTACCAGCGTAACGTCATAGCATCTTCGTTCCGCAAGGGCGTCACCAACACCATAGGAGTGGTAGTACCCCGTATCGACCGCGAGTTCTTCAGCAAGATAATAGGGGCGGCGGAGTTCCGGCTCAACGCTGCGGGCTATTCGGTGGTGATCTGCCAGACCAGGGAAAAGGCCGCCAACGAGCGCAAGGCACTCAAGATGCTGTCTTCGATAAGGGTTGCCGGCATCATGATTTCGCATTCCTCGGAGGCGGGGACGGAGGATGCCCTTGTCGAGGCGCTTTCAGGCGGAGCCAAACTGGTCCAGTTCGACCGCGTGTATGCCGGCCTGCCGGGATCCACTGTGGAGAACGACGATTTCAACGGCGGGTACGCCGCCACCAAGCATCTGATAGACAACGGTTACAAGCGCATAGGCGCAATCAACGGATTGCAGAGCACCATAGCATACCAGAACCGCTACAAGGGCTATCTGGCTGCGCTTGCCGATTCTGGAATCCCCTCCGACGGGAGCATAGTTTTCCCGGATTCAATCGTGCGTGAGAACGGCTTCACCAGCGCCGGCCTTGCCATAGACCGCGGGTGCGACGCGCTCTATTGCACGGGTGATTTCTCAGCATTCGGCGCTATGGAATGCGCCCTCTCCAGGGGGCTCAGGATTCCGGAGGATTTCGGCATCGTAGGTACGGCCAACGAAGGTTTCACGGCCCTGGTCACCCCGTCTCTCAGCTCGGTCGACCAGCATGCCGACGAACTGGGCGACAAGGCCGCACGTGCCATGCTCAACCTGCTGAATGGCAGGGAGGAACCCGAACACATAATCGTAGGTGTCACCTTCATTCCCCGGCGCTCTTCCTCGCGCTGACAAGCTTTATTTCTCCTGCGGCGTAAAGATATCCGCTATCTCCTCGACAGTAAGCGCTTCCGATACTCCGTATGGCCCGTTGCGGGTGCGGCGGAGCGAGTGCAGGAAGGCGCCGGTGCCGAGGGCTTCGCCCAGATCGCGGGCGAGGGCGCGGATGTAGGTGCCTTTAGAACAGTCTACGAGTATTTCAGCCCGGGGCAGGTCGTACCCGCTTATATCCGCCACATGTATGCGCTTGCTTGCCGATGAAACTGCCGCTGCGTCAGCGGTGGTGTCAATCGAAGTGGGATGTTTTGCGGGGCTTGCGGAACCCGGCACATCGCCGCCGGGAGTGAACGACACCAATTCAAGCTCGTAAACCGTTATGCGCGAAGACCTCAGTACATCGTCCGGTACGGGTTTTCCGGCCTTGTAGAGTTTGCGGGCCATCTCGTAGGCGCGCACCCCGTCCACCGACTTGGCGCTGAATAAGGGCGCCACCTGGTCCTGCTCGCCCACGAAAGATTCCAGCACCGCACGCAGGGCTTCCTCCGAAACCCCGTCCACCGGAAAGGTTTCAGAGATTTCCTTTTCAAGGTCGTAGGAGGGCGTCACTGCGCCGAAGCTCACCCCGGCCAGATACTGTTTGGGATATTTCTGGATTTCGTCCGCCAGACGGGTGGCTTTGCCTATGCACACGTTCAGAACCCCGGTGGCCAGCGGGTCCAGCGTGCCCGCATGGCCGACCTTCAGGTTCCGCTTTCCGAAATGCTTCACCGCCATCCACTTGACCTTGCGTATCACATCGGCCGAAGTCCAGCGGTACGGCTTGTCCACAGGCACCACGATGCCCTCGGGATAGTCCCCGATGTCGTGCGAGAGCACCATGCCCCGGTATGCTGTAAGGGCGTTCATCGTATCTCCTGCGGGTCGGGGCATGCCGTATTGGCCGTATAGTGGGGAGCATAGAAGCACTCGATCACCGCTGCCGGGCACTGGAAACGTCCTGCGCGGGTTACGTAGTACTCTTCGGTAACGCTGGTCTTTTCCTCCGGATAGCTCTCATACCAAAGTTCGGTGCGGTCTGGCAGGACATTGCGGTAGCAACCCCAGCGGTAGCCTGACATCTGTTCCACGGGCATGAGGCCTGCACTGTGGGGGAGCGTGACGCGCACGAAGCTGCGGTTCTCCTCGTTGGTGATGTTCCAAGTGATTTTCACGCGGTCGCCGACCTTGAGGGTGTCGGGCATCTGTGTGTCGAGGGAGATGGTCATCCCGTTGCCGGTGGCCTTGATGGCCTCGAAAGGCTTCGAGTAACTGCCGCTCAGGGCGAGGACCTTCGTGGCGAGGACGCTTTCGGGACCTTCCAGCACTGCGCCGAGGGCTTCGATGTAGCCCGGGTCGCTCTCCCAGTGCTGAGTTTCCTTCTGAAGCATGGTCCACAGCCTTATCCCGTTGGATATGTCGCCGTGACCGTACCTTTCCATAAGTTTGCACAGCAGGGTGTGTGCATGGAGTTCACTTTCCAGCAGCCCCCTCCACGGCATCACGGCATTGGGGTAGTAAATGCCTCCGCCCTTATGCGGAACTGCGTACTGCACAAGCGATTCCACATCTGCTTTGAGGGACTTCTCCATCTTTTTGCCGGCGCCGAATCTTATGCCCCACTTGCCTGCGAGGTCGATGCCGCCCTCGCTCGCCAGCAGGTCCTCCAACGTAAGGAGCCTGCGGGCTTTCCCGAAGATCCAGCCGTTGAGACCCCTTTCCTTCTTGGGCACGAGGTATTCGTTCACCTCCTTGCGGAAATCCTTGTCCGTCTTCTGGGTGAACCCAACCTCCGGGAAGAGGCTGCGGACGTACAGGTACTGGTTCAGGCTGAGGCCGCAGAACCACCAGCGATTGCTGTCTTTGTTGAAGAAGCGCTCGTCGATGTACTTCACGGCAGATGCCTCGTCAATCAGCTTCTCTCCCTTGAGGGTGGTGAGCACCACGGCGGTGACCATGGGCGAGGACGGCATCCCCTTGAACCAGGCGAAACCGCCGTCGGAGTTCCTGCAGGCCAGCAGCTTGGCAAGGGTGCCCTCGCGGTCGAAGGCTACGGTTTTGCCCAGCCTGCCGCACAGTGCCTGGGCGTACAGTGCCTGGGCGAGTGCTATCGCATTGTCGCTGCGGGCTTTCACCTCTTCGGGGACAGCCTCGCGCAGCATGTCGAGTATGGATATCTCCTTAAGTACCGCCTTGGAACCCGGGATGTTGACGAATTGGGCGCGCAGTTCCTTCTCGAGGGCAGTGGCGTCGGCGCCGTCGAGCAGCACGGCCGAATGGGCTTCGCTCAAGGTCTGTTCGGCTTTCTTTACGGGAACGGTGACGAAAACCCCGTCAGCCCCCTCGGCGCCGTCGTCAGGACGGAACACGAGCTTGATCCCGAGAGTGTCGATACCTTCCGGAATGGCTATGCCGTTCTGTACCTGGATACTGCTGCCAGCGGGTACCGAAACGCTGCTGCGCTGTTCGGAAAGAGGCTTGCCGTTGCGGTAGTCGGCACCGTCGTAGAAGGTGACGGTGAGGGCGCCTCCGGTGGCCTTGTCCAGGCTGCTGGAAAGGCCGGTGCGCACTTCGTAGCGGTCGCCGCCATACAGGAAGGCAGGTTCCACCACGCTGATTTTCACCGGGATGGTTACAACCATCTCCTTCCTCAGCGCCTGGTTGCGCATGTCCTTGTCGTGAGCGAAAACCTGTACGTAATAAGTCGACAGCTTGTCGGCGTTGGTGAAGCTGAATCTCACCGTTCCGTCGGCTTCGGCCTTCAGGAATGGTTCCCACGCTATCGTGGTCGCGAAGTCCTCACGTATCGGGATGTCCCCGCCCCCTTCGTCCGGAGCGGCTTCCGGGGCGGCCATCTCGTATTCGACGGATTCTTCGGCCACGGCATCGTCCATCACCATCATGTCCAACGAAGCATTCCGGGCCATCGTCATGCTCCCCATCGCTCCTTTGGTCATCATCTGACGGCCGCGCAGGATGTAGCGGTGCTCCTCGACATCGTTGGTGCCGCATTCGCTCCGGTACTGCACATAAGGTTCCGGATATTCCGCCACGCTTATCCTGTTCCAGTTGTTTCCCATGAAGCGCTCGGTGCTCTTGTCGAAGATGGTCGCTGCCACCTCGGCTCCGGGCCTTGTCTTGAGGGTGAAGGTATAGCTGGCTCCCGGTGCGGTGGTGTCCAGGAAGCGCTCGAATGCCAGGGGCATGTCGTAAGCGGTGTTCCTGCGGCTGCGCGAGAGGGTATGGCTGTACTGCTTCTTGTCCTGGAAATAGAGTATCTTGAGGCTGACGCCGGATGGGTATGAATCCAGATACGGATAGTCCACCACTAGCGTGGCATTCTGCCCCGACTTGGGGGTGAAGTATTCCAACCGCTTGTCCAGCAGTTTGTTTCCGGTTCCGTAAAGTTCTACGACCGCCCACACCGGCTTCTGCCCGGCGGTGACGGTGACGTTGAGGCCGTCGCCGTCCTTGAAGAAGTACTCCCTGGGCTCATCATCCTCTCTGGAATCGCGCATGCGCACACTTATTCCTTTCTGGAATTCGGCGGTCTCCCCGGTGACGTCGGTGACCTTGACGGTGACCTGGTACCAGTCGTACCACTCTTCCTGCGAAGCGGTGTCGGCGGGGAATTCTATGCAGAAGGCGGAGCCGCCCTTGAGGTCCAGCTTGCCTTCGGTCCAGGGCTCGCCGTCGTGAAGGACGGTGTACCGGATGTCGGCACCGTCAAGCGAATGCCCGGAATAGGCGCGGAGGTCGCCGCGGAGCTGTATCTTTTCGATGGGGAAGAACAGTTCCGGGGTCTTTTCGAAAACGAGGTCGAAACTCGGCAGCACGAAGTCGTCGACACGGAGGTATTTGGCTCCGATGATCGTTCCGCCTTTCTTGATATAGAGGTGATAATCGCCGTTCCGTTCGCCGCGCTTGAGGACGAAATCGCCTGCGAATGAGCCGTTTTCACCGGTGGTGAAACTGGCCCGGGCAATTTCTTCGCCCTTGGGGTTCTCCAGCACGGCGTCGTAGCTTTCACCCTTGCCCGCCGTATGCATGGTATAGCGGCCGTAATAGATGATGGCCTTGAAATGGACGGTTTCGTCGGGGTTGAAGGCCGCGCGGTCGGTGAGGATGGCGCAGTGCCTCTCAGTCGGCTTGTCCAGGAGGTCGGGGGCGTAATAACGTCCGGGCGACAGGGGCCTTGATGCCCTGGAAACGCCTCCCTCACGGAGCCTTAACTGGATGTTACGGGAGGACTTCCTGTCGTTGAGGACCTGGACGAAGGAGGAAGGCAGGGGAGTGAACCCGTCCCTGATGACGAAATCCTTCACCGTCTGGATCGTATTGCCGTTATTCAGCAGTACGAGATCGGCTTTCTTCAGGGGTTCCCCGCTCTTGTAGTCTGTGGCCCAAATCCCCGGTCCGTCGGCATTCCAGCGGACTGATGCCGAGATGGTGTATTTTTCGTATTCCTTGCTGTCCTTGGTCTTGCCCTGGGAACACTCCACGACGTACAGCCCGTCGTCCAGCACCGGAAGGGTGAAACTCACACGATCTGTCTTGAAGAAACTCTTCACCGGGTTGTCGAGGTGTTTTTCCCATATCTTCTTCTTGTCCTTGAGGATCTGCACGTCGAAGCCGGTCAGGTTCTGAAGCTCGACTTCCAGCACTCCGTCCTTGATGCTGAAACCTATATCCTTCGATTCGAGCCTGTCCTTGACGCCGTCGCACCAGGTGCAGCACTTCGCGATCGCGGCTTCGCTTCCCTTGAATGAAGCGCGTTCCTTTATCAGGTCCTTGCATTCCGAAAGAAGGTTGCGGAAATCCTGTGAAGCCGATCCTTCCTTTTCGGCCAGATCCTCCATCCTGGCCGAGACAAGCGCATCCTTTGCGAGCAGGGCAGCGGCCTTGCCTTCATATTTGCGGGCGTATGCCTCGTACTTGTCCGCTGCGTCCCGGCCCCCGTGTTCCTGCTCGATGCCGGCATATTCCACAAGTGCCGACATGGGATAGGCGGTGAATTCGCTTTCCAGTTTGCCGCCTGCCGGGTAAAGGCTCCAGAGTACGTATTCCCAGTCGTTCGCCAGGAGCTCGGGAAGAGCTTCGGAAAAGCGGTGGCGCGAAAGCCTGTAATCGCGGGAGTAGAAGGCGGGATTATGGCCTTTGCGCAGGGCTGCCTCATGCTGCGAGACATATTCGAGCATGGCTTTGTCGCCCTCGCCGCGCCTTAGGAAATAGACGGCCACGGGGTCGCCGTATTCGAGGATTTCCTGGCGGAAGACCCTTTGCGACTCCTCGCGGTCCTTCCAGTTTATACTTGTCTTTACGTCGGCGTATTTGTCGCAGGCGTCGTAGTAGTCCCATGTGAGGCGCTGCTTCCTGGCAGCGTCCTTGATGGCCTGGAGGGCCTTCAGCTGGTCCTGCGGTTTGTCGGCCCTCTGTGCGGATTCATAATCCTTCCACAGTTCCCGGAGGCTGTGGCCTTCGGAGTCGGTGCCGTCGGTTGAAGATATAAGGGTAGGTATCAGTGCAAGCGTCATAATCAGGGCGAGTATTCTTTTCATGACCTGTGGTGTTTATAATAATCGACAGCCTCGGTAACTACAAAAGTAGAGCCACCGATGTAAACCAGCGGTTCGCCTTGAGCCGCAGAGGCGTTTTCCAGGGCTTTGGAGATGCCTTCGGCTACGCTTCCGGCGCCCTGCACATTGAGTTCCGGGCGCAACTCGCGGAGCTGTTTTTCCAGCTCGGCTTCGGGCAGGGCCCGGGGAGTGTCGGGCGCCACCAGGATGTAGTGGGCTGCTGAAGGCATCAGCGGGGCTATGCCGGCGAGATCCTTGTCCCGCATGACTCCATATACTATCCAGAGCGGCCTGCCCAAGGCTTCGAGCCTGCCGAAATTGATCTTCAGTGCCGGGGGATTGTGGCCTATGTCGCAAATGACTTCGGGTGATTCCTGCAGGCGTTCCCAGCGGCCGCGGAAGCCGGAGCGCTGCGCAGTGTGCAGAATCGCGGACTTGCTGAATGTCAGGGCTTTGTCAAAAGCACGGGCGGTGTTTTGCCCGCTGCCGGAAAGTACGGCAAGCGCTACTGCGGAGGTGTGGAGGTTCTGTTCCTGGCAGGGGCCGCGAAGGTCCATCTTCGAGAGGATGTGACGCTCCAATGCACTGCCCGGTACCGAATCGGCGAATATGAGAGGGCAGCCTGCGGCGATCGCTGCGCGTAGGAAAACCGGGGCGGTTTCTTCATCTTCCGAGGCCACGACCGCAGGTACGCCGGGCTTGAAGATCCCGGCCTTCTCTCCGGCTATTGCGGCCCTGGTGCCGCCCAGCATGGCGCAGTGGTCCAGGCCTATCGAAGTTATGATGCAGAGCTCCGGCGCAATGATGTTGGTGCTGTCCAGCCTGCCGCCCAGCCCCACTTCGACCACGGCGATGTCGACCTTCTGCCGGGCGAACCACCAGAAGGCCATGCCCGTCGTGATTTCGAAAAACGAAAGGCCCTTCATCGCGGCGTCGTATTCCTGGAGGAAGTCCCATACCTCCCGTTCGGTGGGCATGTACCAGCCCGCTCCCGTCACCACGCGCATCCTTTCCCTGAAGTCGCTGATGTGCGGGGAAGTGTAGAGGCCGACGCGCCTGGCACCCTGCGCCAGGGCGCTTGCGATGATCGAGGACACCGATCCCTTGCCGTTGGTGCCGGCAACGTGGATGCAGCGGTATTTCCGCCAGGGGTGCCCCAGGGCGGTGTCGAAGCGCTGCATGCCTTCCAGCCCCGGCTTGTACGCCCCGGATGTGAACCCTGCGCTCTGCACCGAGGGAGAGAGTGCGAAGATGTGTTCGAGGGCCTGCGAATATGCCTTTTGGTTGAAGTCCATTTTTCAAAAACAGCGATGCACGATTTGCATCTGTTTCCAAAAATAACTATTTTTGAGGGATATTAGATTCTGCATGAAGGAAAAAGTTTCACCTTTGTTCTCCCGTTACGTCATCGACGGAGTGCAGCAGGAACTCACTCCCGCCCAGATTCTGGCGAGCGTGAGCCTGCCCGGAGCCGAAGTCCGCAAGCCGGAAGACATCTCCGGTGTAATCGTGGATGAAACTCCCGAACCGGCCGGTCTTGACGTGGAATGGGACGAAGGGATGGTGGACAAGTATCTTACATCGGTTTTGCGCGTTGTGCGCAAGGTTCCGATGGCTACTGCCGACAGCTATACCCGCGCCCGCATCGAAACATCCCTGATCGGAACCCTGTGGCGCCTGGGGCATTTCCGTCTCGGCGACCTGTGCCTCGGAGCGCGCTGGCAGTGGAACGACTCTGCCCTGGGTTCGATGGCGGGTTTCTATTCTTCAGTGCAGGCGGCCGGTGATTTCCTGGATGCCCTGGGCATCAGCCTCGACGAGTATTCCTACGAAAGCTGCGAGGGCCGCTGCGGGGTGGATTTCATTCCCGACATACGCCCGGGAGCGGAACCTGACGAACTTGTGGAACTGCCCTATGGCAGCGGATCTCCCAGGATGGGGGCGGCATCCCTTCCCTCCACGATCCAGCCCGATCCGTCCAGCTGGCTGGTATACATCCCATTCGACAGTTCCGCGTACCGTATGGGCGGGTCGCTGCTGGCGCAGGCCCTCAAGATAAAGCCTCCGGTTACTCCGCAGGTGAACGATCCCGACTATTTCATCGACTGTTACGAGGTGTTGCGCGAACTCTCCGAAGACGGAATAGTACTCGCCGCGGCCAGCGTGGGCGACGGCGGACTCATAGCCGCACTCAAGGGGATGACAAGCCAGCGCACTGGTGTTGAGATCGACCTTACCGACCTGCGCAAGGCTACCGGCGAGGACAGCACCGTGCGCCTGCTCTTCGCCGAGGTGCCGGGAGCTGTGATCCAGATACGGGACATCGATTTTGACTATATAGACGCCGAACTGCTCCTGCAGGACGTGGCATTCTATCCCCTCGGCCATCCTGTTTCCGGTGGCGGGGTGCGGATCCGGTCTTCCGTCAAGACCGGAATCCAGAACATCCTCGACGCCCTCATACAGAAGCAGGGCGGCGAGGGAGAAGATTGAAAACGCAGAAGACACTAAGACAATGGCCAGACAACCCAAGATATTCATTCTCGACACGAACGTAATCCTCCACGATTACAACGCGATACGCCGTTTCCAGGACAACGACCTGGTGATACCGGTGGCCGTGGTCGAAGAAACCGACAAATTCAAGAAGGGCAACGATACGCTCGCTTTCAACGCGCGCCATTTCATGCGTGACCTCGACAGGATCACGAACGGACGCAATTTCGCCAAGGGCGGCATCCAGATAGGCAAGAACCTGGGCCGTATCAAGGTGGAGCCCAACCATCCCTTCGCCCCCGAGTTCGCCGACCTTTTCAAGGACGATATCCAGGACCATCGCATCCTATCCACGGCAATGTGGGTGAGGGACAACAACCCTGGGCGCTTCGTGGCGCTGGTGACCAAGGATGTGAACCTGCGCATGAAGGCCAAGGCGGCGGGAATGGAAGTGCAGGATTATCTCACCGACCGCATCGAAGACGAGAAAGTGGAGAAGGCGAACATGGAGGTGCAGTACTACAGCCTGGAAGACAGGCTGATGCAGACTCTCTGCTACGGGCCGGAGAACGCAATCGAATGGAAGGATGTGGTGGAGAAGAAGCCGGAAGCCAACCAGCTTTTCAAACTACGCTGGCAGAAGGATCCCGACGAAGTGGCCTGCGCGCGTTACGACTCCGACAGGAACCGGATAGTGCTCATCCGCCAGCATTCCGCATACGGCATCAAGCCCCGCAACGACGAGCAGAAGATGGCCCTCGACGCGCTCATGAACCCGAAGGTCCCGCTGGTCTCGCTGACCGGCGGCTCCGGCACCGGCAAGACCCTTCTGGCCCTGGCGGCGGCACTCGAACAGGAGAACATGTACGACCAGCTGATCATCTCCCGGCCTGCCGTTACCCTCGGCAACCAGGCCATAGGCTTCCTGCCCGGCAACGAAAAGACCAAGATGGCTCCCTATCTGCAGCCGCTGATGGACAATCTCAACGTGATCAAGTCCCAGTTCCGGCCTTCATCCAAGGAAGCCCAGAAAATAGACGCTCTCCTAAACGAAGAGAGGCTCATCATCGAACCCCTGGCCTACATCCGCGGCCGCAGCCTCGGTAAGGCCTATTTCATAGTGGACGAAGCACAGAACCTTACCCCCCTGGAAATAAAGACCATAATCACCCGTGCCGGAGAGGGGACCAAGATGGTGTTCACCGGCGACATCTTCCAGATCGACCAGCCCTACCTGGACCAGTGGTCCAACGGTCTTACCCACATTGGCGAGAAGATGGACGGTCAGAAACTTTTCCAGCACATCTTCCTCCGCAAGGGAGAGAGGAGCGAATTGTCGGAGCTGGCTTCGAAATTATTGTAAATTAAGAGGAAAAAATCGTAAATTTGCAGTCCGAAAATCCAATTATTATCAAATAAACCTATGTTAGAAGACAAAAAGAGAGTGTATCGCTTCGGCGGAAAGACCGCAGAGGGCGATGGCACGATGCGTGAGCTCCTTGGTGGAAAGGGAGCCAACCTGGCTGAGATGAGCAGGCTCGGGATGCCTGTTCCCGCCGGATTTACAATTACGACCGAATGCTGTGCCGAGTATTATCAGCTCGGCGGAGGTTATCCCGCAGAACTCAAGAGGGATGTTGCCGAGGCTTTGGCCGCAACCGAAAAACTAATGGGCAAGAAGTTCGGCGACACCGAGGACCCGCTCCTGGTAAGCTGCCGTTCCGGCGCCCGCAGCTCCATGCCCGGCATGATGGACACCATCCTCAACATCGGACTTTGCTCCGCTACCATCCCCGGCATGATAAAGAAGACGGGCAACCCCCGTTTCGTATATGACGCATACCGTCGTCTCATAATGATGTACTCCGACGTCGTCATGGAGAAGGCGGAAGGCATCGAACCCGCCGACGGTCAGGGCATACGCCAGCAGCTCGACAGGATGATGCAGGAAGTAAAGGACGCCCGCGGCTACACTTCCGATACCGAACTCACCGCCGAGGAACTCAAGGACCTCAGCGACCGCTTCAAGAAGAAGATAGTCGAGGTTCTCGGTGTTGAATTCCCCGACTCCGCACAGGAACAGCTCTGGGGCTCCATCGGAGGCGTATTCAAGAGCTGGAACGGCAAGCGCGCAGTAGCTTACCGCCGCATCGAGAAGATTCCGGACGACTGGGGCACTGCCGTGAACGTGCAGAGCATGGTGTTCGGCAACATGGGCAACACTTCCGCCACCGGCGTTGCGTTCTCGCGCAACCCCGCCACCGGCGACAACAAGTTCTACGGTGAATGGCTCATCAACGCCCAGGGCGAGGACGTGGTAGCGGGCATCCGTACCCCGAACCCCCTCAACGAGGCCACCAAGAACGACCATAACAGGGCTCTCCAGAGCCTCGAGACCGCAATGCCCGAGGTATATGCCGAACTCGATGCCATCCGCAGCCGCCTGGAAGAACACTTCCACGATATGCAGGACATTGAATTCACCATCCAGGAAGGCAAACTCTGGATGCTCCAGTGCCGCGTTGGCAAACGTACCGGCATCGCAGCCCTCCAGATGGCGATGGACATGCTGGACGAAGGCATGATCGACGAGCGTACCGCCGTCATGAGGGTAGCTCCCTCCCAGCTCGATGAGATCCTCCATCCCGTGCTCGATCCCGCTTCCGAAAAGAAGGCGAAGGTCGTCGCCCAGGGCCTCCCGGCTTCTCCGGGCGGAGCGGTAGGCAAGCTCGTCTTCACTTCCGAAGACGCAATGGCGGCCGCCGCAAAGAAGCAGCAGGCCATCCTCGTCCGTGAGGAGACGTCTCCCGAGGACATCGAAGGCATGCGCGCTTCTTCCGGCATCCTTACCACCCGCGGAGGCATGACCTCCCACGCAGCCCTCGTGGCCCGTGGCTGGGGCAAGTGCTGCATCGTAGGCTGCGAAGCCATGCAGATCGACCTCGAGCACCGCACCGTCAAGTTCGCGGGCAGCCCGGTGGTATACAAGGAAGGCGACTGGTTCTCACTAAACGGTGCCAAGGGCCTCGTTTATGCTGAGAAGATCGCCACGATGGATGCCAGCGAGAATCCGCTTTTCGTGAAATTCATGAGCATAGTGGACAAGTTCCGCAAACTGGGTGTCCGCACCAATGCCGACACTCCCGAGGACGCCGACCGCGCCTTGCGTTTCGGAGCCGAGGGCATCGGATTGTTCCGCATCGAGCACATGTTCTACGGCAGCAACGCCGAAGTTCCGCTCATGAAGCTCCGCAAGATGATCCTTTCGAACACCGACGCTGAGCGCCGCGCTTCCCTCGCCGAGCTCAAGCCCTTCATCAAGGCTTCGGTAAAGAGCACCATGAAAATCATGGACGGCAAGCCCGTGACCTTCCGCCTGCTCGACCCGCCGCTCCACGAATTCGTCCCCAAGACCGAGGAGAAGAAGGAGCAGATGGCCGAAGAACTCGGAATCAGCGAAAGTGAAATCGAGAAGAGGGGTGAGGAACTCCATGAGGTGAACCCGATGATGGGACACCGCGGAGTCCGTCTCCATGTAACCTTCCCGCTCATTGCCGAAACCGAATACAGGGCCATCTTCGAGGCTGCTGCCGAACTCATCAACGAAGGCTTCAACCCCAGGCCCGAGATCATGATCCCGGTTACCATCTCCGCACGCGAGCTCAGTTTCCAGAAAGCTATCTGCGACCGTGTCAAGGCAGAGGTCGAGGGACATTATGGCCTGTCGATCGACTACCATTTCGGCACCATGATCGAAATCCCGCGCGCAGCCCTTACCGCTGACCGCATGGCCCGTACCGCCGAGTTCTTCAGCTTCGGCACCAACGACCTCACCCAGATGACCTTCGGCTTCAGCCGTGACGACGTCGGCACCTTCATGGGCGACTATCTCGGCAACAAGCTCCTGGATGCCGATCCGTTCCAGACCATCGACACCAAGGGCGTGGGCAAGCTGGTAGAATACGGCGTCCAGAACGGTCGCAGCAAGAGGCCCAACCTCAAGTGCGGCATCTGCGGCGAGCACGGCGGCGACCCCGACTCCATCAAGTTCTTCAACAGGATCGGCGTCGACTACGTTTCCTGCTCTCCCTTCCGCGTCCCGATCGCCCGTCTGGCTTCCGCCCAGGCTGCCATCGAGCAGGACAAGTAAGGTCCGGCATCTTTCGATTCCATGAACGGAGCCCTCTAAGCAGGGCTCCGTTTTTGTGTTGTATTATTTTTATATATTTGCAAAGGACAAGAATCTACGGACATGAAAAGACTTGGCATATGCATCCTGGCGGCGTCTCTGCTGTTGACGGCTACGGTGAGCGCCTGCGCCCAGAACTACCGCACGCTGCGCATGAAGGCCGGCGACTATTCCATCTCGCTGCAGCTCCTGGGCGGCGGAGAACTCAGCAACCCCGCCAATCAGAACATCGTGAAAAAGGCCCTGGACGGCAGGATGGAGCCGGCTGCGGACGAAGATATAAACGACCTGATAAGGCGCTTCGCGCTGTATATGTCGGAAGAAATCGGCAAGGATACCGCCATCGTATCTGAATCACTCAAGGGCGAATTCACTGCGGATAAAGGCGGATACCGCTTTTACCGCCTGACCGGCAGTTTCGTTGACCGGGGCGGGGCGGAACGCCTCGAAACGGCCGATTTCCTCCTGAGCGGGGATGGAAGGATGGAACCTTTCCGGGAACTGGACCTCGACAGCCTTCTGGCCACCTCTTCTCCGAGGTGGGACTCCGTGCGCATGTTCAGCCAGGCGGCGTCGCTCTGCAAGTACATTCCTGACCATGGCATGATTAAGGATTCGCATTTCTTCATGACCGAGAGCTTCTACAATACCCTCAAGGCCGCCTATGCCGTGCCCGCATCTTCGGAAGGGATAGGGGATGAAGAATTCCTGTACTATTTCGTGACCGGCAACGGCGGCAGCAAACCTGTCTACAAGGTACTGGATGTGGAGATGACCGGCGAGGATACGGCGGTGGCGCGCATAGAGATACGCCAGGCATGGGACGGCAGGGTGGATGAAGGGAGCGCCGTGGAGAAGCGCATGGACATGCGCCTGGTCAAAGGCGTATGGCTGCTGGACGATTTCGACGGCAAGAAGGCGGAATGCGAGGCTTACATCGCCCGTCACAAAAGCGTAAAGGACTGATTTACGACAGGGTGGCCGCCCAAAGCACTATCCCTACGGTCACAGAGACGTTGAGGGAGTGCTTGGTTCCGTACTGGGGGATTTCCAGGGCGAAGTCGGAAGCGTCTACGACTTCCTGCGCGACACCCTCGACTTCGTTTCCGAACACGAAGGCATAGCGGCATCCTTTGACCGGTTCGAATTCAGGAAGTTTCACCGAATGCTCGGTCTGCTCCACGGAAACTATCTTGTACCCTTCTGCGCGAAGGCGCCGTATGGCACCCATGGTATCGCACTCCCGCTCCCAGGGCACGCAGGTCTCGGCCCCGAGCGCCGTTTTGTGGATCTCCGCCGAGGGAGGGGTGGCGCATATCCCGCAAAGCCAGACCTTGTCGGCATGGAATGCATCTGCGGTGCGGAAAGCGCTGCCGATGTTGTATGCGCTGCGGACGTTATCGAGCACTATGGCTATGCCGCTCGGTTCGGCGGAAGCGTAATCTTCGGGATTCAGGCGCCCGAGTTCGCTGTTGAGGAGCTTGCGGTCTTTCATACCTGCAAATATACAAAAAGTCTTTGTCACCATCCACTTTACAGAGTATGGTTGTTGGAGATAAATAATTGAATATCAATATTTTCTCTTCGAATGGCCCGAAAAACGTCCACTTTGTTTTTTTTCGCCGGAATTTGCACCCTTCTTTTTTATATTTTTGTTTGTCTAACTGAACCATACGTTAAATTTTTTAATAATCTACCCGCTTATGAGAAAAATTCTCTCTATTCTTATCCTGACGCTGCTGGGCGTTTCAGCTTATGCCCAGGTGGCCGTCCGCGGTAAGGTGGTTGACCAGAACGGTGAACCCGTGATAGGTCTTACCGTACTCGAACGTGGCACTCAGAACGGCGTGGTCACGGATGCGGACGGCAATTATGCCATCACGGTCCGTGGCGCTGACGCCGTACTTGAATTCAATTCGTTGGGTTACGCCACGGTGCAGGAGACCGTGGGCGGACGCAACGTCATCAACGTCGTGGCCGCCGAAGAGGCCCTGCAGCTTGATGCGGTCGTGGCCATCGGTTACGGCTCGGTCTGCAAGCGCGACCTTACTACGGCCGTTTCGGTGGTGAGCACCGAGGACATACAGCTCCGTCCGGTCACCGAAGCCTCCGGGTTCATCCAGGGCAAGGTGGCTGGTGTACAGGTCACCCAGACCAGCGGTCTTCCAGGCAGCGGTATGACGGTGCGCGTGCGCGGTGCATCTTCCATAGCATCCTCCAACGACCCGCTCTATGTGGTCGACGGAGTACCGGTGGGTACGGGCAACTACGCCATCGCCTACCTTTCGCCAAATGACATCGAGACCATGCAGATACTCAAGGATGCATCTTCCGCGGCCATCTACGGTTCCCGTGCAGCGAACGGCGTGGTCCTCATCACGACCAAACATGGCAGCAAGGGCAGGGGTCCTACCGTTGAATTCAATACCTACTTCGGCCTTTCCAAGGTCACCCATACGTACCATGTGCTCAATGTGGCCCAGTACAAGGAACTCATGGAAGAGACAGGCTTCGTCACCCTCCCCGACGGTCTGACCGACAATACCGACTGGTTCAATGAGGCTTACCGCACCGGCATTAACCAGAACTACCAGTTCTCGGTCTCCAACGCCGACGACAGGAGCAGTTATTATATTGGCGCGGGCTACAGCGACGAAGAAGGCATCATCCGCGTCGCCTACAACAAAAGGTACAACGTAAAGACCTCTTTCGAGACCAAGATATTCAACTGGCTTACCGCCGGGTCGAACGTCAATTTCTCCCATTATAGAAACAACGGCATCATCTCCGGGACCGGTTCGAACCGTGCCGGGGTCGTGCTCTCGGTGATCAATACCCCTACCTATGCCAAGGTTTGGGACGAAGGCAATTCCGACTGGTACTGGACACAGTTCTATGGCGCCAACCTCACCACGCCCACCGAGAACATAGCCCGTACGGAGCATAATTTCGACGAGACCGACCGCATCGTGGGGTCGGTTTACGGCAAGATCGACTTCAACGAGCATCTGAATTTCAAGAGCACGGTGAGCATGGACCGCCGCTGGGTGCACGACTATTACTTCCTGGATCCCATCCATACTTCTTATGGGCGTACCCAGCACGGCGAGGCGACCGACACCCGTAGCGACGACTGGCGCATGGTGTACGACAATATCTTTACCTACAACAATACCTTTGCCGACAGGCACAACATCGAGGTGATGGCGGGTACTTCGGCCACCACTTCGGTCTGGCAGAACCTCAGCGGCAGCCGCAACCATTTCTCGCCCGACTATGACAATGCGCTCTTCGGCATCAATGGCGGCAACAAGGGCGGTCTGCGTGGCCAGAGCCAGGGTTATGCCGAGTGGGCGATCATGTCCTACCTGGGCCGCATCGCCTACAACTACGACAGCAAGTACTATGTTACCGTGAACTTCCGTGCCGACGGTTCCAGCAAGCTGGCCCCGGGACACAAATGGGGATACTTCCCCTCGGCATCGGTGGCATGGCGCGTCTCGTCCGAGCCTTTCATGGAGGACGTAGAATGGATCAGCGACCTCAAGCTGCGTGCAGGCTGGGGACAGCAGGGTAACCAAAGCGGTCTTGGCGACTATGCATGGGTGCAGCAATATGGCACGAACTACTATGACTGGACCACCACCGAAAACGCTGAAGCCGTGCCTACCCTTGGCGGCAAGTCGAACATAGGCAACAAGGACCTCACCTGGGAGACCACCACCCAGTCCAACTTCGGTATCGACCTGCAGACCCTCCGCGGCAAGCTCAACTTCACCCTCGATGCCTATTACAAATACACCAAGGACATGCTGATGAACGTGCCGCTCCCGTCACCCTATCCGTCCATCTACCGCAATGAAGGCGAGATGAGCAACTGGGGCGTGGAGTTAGCGGTCAATTCGGTCAATTTCGACCGCAAGGACTTCCGTTGGACCACGGACTTCAACATAAGCATGAACCGTAACCGGCTCGAGAAACTTGCCCTGCAGCAGGTGTACTACTATGCGAGCACCTCCGAGGCGCTCAGCGAGAACGTGGTGCGCATGACCCCCGGCAAGCCTCTCAGCAGTTTCTGGGGGCTCACCGCCCTGGGAGTCGACCCCGAAACCGGCATGATCGTCTATGACGACATCAACGGCGACGGCAAGGTCAACAACTCAGACAAGCACTACATCGGCAATGCTAATCCCGATTTCATCTGGGGCCTCACCAACAATCTGAGCTACAAGGGCTTCAACCTCAGCGTGCTGCTTACCAGCTCCGTGGGCAACGACATCTACAACGCTTCGCGCATCGAGATGGTTGGTATGTACAACGGTTCCAACCAGATAGTCGACGTGCTGAACCGCTGGAGGGTGCCGGGACAGATTACGGACATGCCCAAGAGCGGCGAGCTTGACAACCTCAAGGCTTCCACCCGTTGGATAGAGGACGGCTCCTACATCAAGATCAAGAACATCACCCTCTCTTACGATTTCGGCGGCAAATGGATGCAGAAGGTGCGCCTGAGCAAGCTGCAGCCCTATGTTACCCTGAACAACATGTTCACTTTCACCCGCTACAGCGGCTACGACCCCGAGATGAGCCAGTACACCAGCGCCACCAACATGGGTATCGACTGGGGCACCTATCCGAACGTCAAGGGCGTGGTGTTCGGCGTGAACATGGCATTCGCCAATCCGGAATCCATCTCCGGACGTCATACCCCCTCCGCTTCGGCAGCCCTTGCAGCACTTGAAGCCTCCCAGGCGGCTGCAGCCGCTGCCCTCGAAGCCTGCAAGACCGCGGGCGAGAGCAAGGAGGCCGAGAACAAGGCCCTGCGTGACGAGAACGCCAGGCTCCTCGCCGATGTCGAACGGCTGACCAAGGCCGCAGGTGACAAGGCTCAAGGGGAGGGTTACTTCGGCGAACCCATCGTGGCCTACTTCGAAATAGGCAAGAGTGTGCTCTCCACCACCGAAAAAGAACACGTCAAGATGGCGGCCCGCCGCATCCTCGCCGAAGGCGGCAAGGTGCGCTTCCGCCTGAGCGGCAATGCCGACAGCGGCACCGGTTCCGCAGCCCGTAACGAATACCTCGCCAAGGAACGCGCCAATACCGTGTTCAGCCTCATGGAAGAACTCGGAGTGGCCGAGGACCGCTTCGACGTTTCCTACAATGTCAGCGACATGTTCGACACCCCCGAACTCAACCGCTGCGTAATCATTGACAGACAGTAATCATGGAGGACAGAATCATGAAAAAGATATTTGCAAGCATACTTCTCGGATGTGCCGTTTTCGCGTTCGCTTCCTGCGACCTTGACCTCTATCCCGTGACTTCCTACAACGAAGGCAACGTGGAGGTGGAGGAAGACTCAGGCAACCAGTATTCCACCAGGGCGGACATGGAAGGCCTCCGCAACTCCATCTACAGCAGCTGGATGAAGGACGTTCAGGAGAAGGACCTCTGCGACTGGCTCATCTACACCGAAGTACACGCCGACAATGCTTATTGCGGCAGCCCGACCACCGGTGAGATCCTGGCCGTGCAGCAGAATACCCAGGATTCCGACAACAAGAACGTCAAGCGCGACTGGGACTGGTATCTGGGCCAGGTGAGCAACGCCAACCAGATAATCTGCAACATCGACGCAATTGCAGGTTCCGACGGCAGCATGACTTCGGCCGAACACGACCAGTGGAAATCCGAAGCCCTGATCTGGCGCGCCTACATACTCTTCAAGATGACATACATCTGGGGAGACGTGCCGGTCGTAACGACAATTCCTCCGGCCATCACCGCTGAGAATATCGAGGAAGTCTATGACGCCTACTTCCCGGTGCGCAAGCCCATAGGCGAGGTATTCGACCAGATCATCGAAGATCTCGAATACGCCGCCGACCACGCCCCCGAGGTGAATGCGTCCAACAAGATGCTCCTCAGCAAGGCGGTTGCCAACGGCCTCCTCGCAAGGGTGTACGCCGAAAAGACCCGGCGCGACTGGGGCAAGGTCGCTTCCTACTGCCAGAAGGTGGAGGATGAGGGTTTCTCCCTGACCGAGAGGTACGGTGACCTTTGGGCATACGACGATGACGATGCGGCGCGCAACACTTCCGAATCCATACTCGAAGTGACATGGAGCCGTTCCAGCGGCAACTGGGTGTGGATGATGTTCCACCGCAACGCCTATAATCCCGAGGACAGCTACTCCTGGCAGAAGTGGGTCACCCCTTCCCGCGACCTTGTCGCCGCATACGATGCGGCCGGGGATACGGAGCGCAAGAACGCCAGCATAGTCTTCGACAAGTGCGGCTGGAGCACCTATTGGCCCGCCGACAACTACGCCTTCATGCACAAGATGCCCACCAACGCCAGCAGTTGGATCATGATGCGTCTGGGCGAAATCTATCTGTTGCATGCCGAAGCTTTGGTGATGAACGGGGATGTCGCCGGGGCCACCGCCTACGTGAACAGGATACGCAAGCGTGCCGGGCTTCCGGAGCTCGCTTCGGTCACTATCGACGACGTGCTCAGGGAAAGGCGGCTCGAACTCGCTTTCGAGGGTTTCCGCTTCTATGACCTGGTGCGCCACGACAAGGCTCTCGAAGTGTTCAATGCCGTTGACGACAAGGATCCTTATTGGGGCAATCGCGCGGAACTCACCGCAGAGACTTGCCTGATGCCCGTTTCGCAGACCGCTATGGACAATAATCCCAGTCTGGAACAGAATGAAGGCTATTGATATGAAACTCCCGATCAAGATATTGGTTGCAGGCCTGCTCGCCTGCAGCTGCTCCTGCAACAAGAACGTGCCCCAAGGCGGCGGGGAAAACGGAGGACAGGATGGCCACGAAGCGGTGCAGGCCGATGCATTGGCCTACGTGACCACTGCGGACGGAAGCAAGCTCTTCTCCTCAGAGGGCATCGCCTTCGGCGAGCCGTCAAGCATGTCTCCCTACGTCGTCAGGTTTACCTCCGATGAGTATCAGACCATCGATGGGTTCGGGGCAGCGCTGACGGTTTCGTCCTGCTACAATCTTCTCAGGATGGATGCGGAGAACCGTACCGCCTTCCTCAAGCAGATGTTCGACCCGGAAAGCGGAGTGGGTTCCAGTCTCATCCGCGTCTGCATAGGCGGGTCTGATTTCTCTTGGGACTATGGCGACAGCGGCCTTTCTCCCGACGGCAGGTTCACCTGGTGCGATACCGAAGGCATGTCTAACTTCGCCCCGCATCCGATGGACGTCAAGTATGTGGTCCCGGTCCTCAAGGAGATATATGCCATCAACCCGGCAGTCAAGGTCATAGGCTCGCCCTGGACCGCTCCGCAGTGGATGAAGGAAAACTATTCCTGGACCGGAAGCCACCTCAGGAAGGACCGTTACGCCGATTATGCGCAGTACTTCGTGAAGTGGATACAGTACATGCAGGACCAGGGCGCGGACATCTACGCCGTTACGCCGGAGAACGAGCCCCTCAACGCCGGCAATTCCATGTCCATGCTGATGTACTGGGACGAGTGCCGCGATTTCGTGAAGGTGCTCGGCCCGGCCCTGCGCGACGCTGGTCTCGATACAAAGATCCTCATCTTCGACCATAACTACAACTACGACGGCTTAGCAGAACAGAAGGAATATCCTCTCAAGGTTTACTCCGACCCCGAAGCGTCGAAGTACGTCGCCGGCTCGGCCTGGCACAACTACGGCGGCAACGTCAGCGAACTGGACAAGATAACGGCCCAGGCTCCCGATAAGGAGATATACTTCACCGAAGCATCCATAGGCACGTGGAACTACTCCTTCGCCTCCTGCCTCATCAACGATTTCCGCGACATCTTCCTGGGTACCCTTTCGAGGGGCGGCAGGGGAGTGACCTTGTGGAACCTGATGCTGGACGACAAGAAGGGACCGTACACAAATGCCGGCGGATCCTGTACCACATGCTACGGTGCCGTGACGCTGCTCTCATCCGACCATAAGACCGTGGAGCCCTATACCCATTATTACAATATCGCGCATGCGTCCAAGGTCATACTCCCGGGCGCCGTGCGCATCGGCACCAGCGGCTATACCGCGTCGGGCCTCACTTATCAGGCCTACCGAAACCCCGACGGCTCGTACGGCGTAATCGTCCTGAACGAGAATCCCGCCAGCCAGCAACTCGTCTTCTGCACTTCGGAACATTCTGTCAAGTACACGGTTCCCGCCAAGGCGATAGTTTCACTCAGATGGAAAGACTAACAATTCAACGATCATGAAAAACATAGTATATAAATCAGGAATGGCCCTTCTGCTCCTTGCCGGCGTCGCAGCCTGCCGTCCGGAATTCAAGGAGATGGAATATGCCCAGAACGGTCCCCAAGTGACCGTGCAGTCCTGTGATGCCAGCGCCATAATGGGCGGCAGCATCGATTTCAACGTTGCAGTGAGCGATGCGGAGTTCGACCTCTCCACGCTCAAGGCCTACCTTCTCTTCGACGATACCGAAGTGGATGCCGTGACCATCCGCACCAAGCAGGAGGGCACCTACGGCGGCAAGCTCCATGTCCCCTTCCTCGCAAACATCCCTGACGGGAATGCCACCGTGCGCTTCGTGGCGCAGAACGTGGGCCTCGCCAAGACCGTCATTGAACAGAAGGTCGCCGTCTCCCGTCCGCTCTTCGACTATCTCACCCTGGTCGGAAAAGACGGTTCGGAATACAGGATGGAAAAGGGGGAAGGCTTCGAATACAGCGTGACGGCCGACTTCCCGGCGCAGATGGACGCCATCATCGTAACCGCGCCCGTCGGTGACAACGATACCACTTTCACCTTCGGTTTCAGCGGCGGAGCCATAGGGCAGGGCGGGGACTACATCCCCTTCTCCGGCGGCATCGCGGGCAATTACACCATCAGCTTCAACACCCTCACCTGGACCGGTTCCCCCTTCGTGACCCTCAACGTGAACGGAGTTGAAGCTGCGATGGTCGATGCTGACAACTACTCCGCCGTTGTATCCCTCAAGAAGGGCGAGGCCATGGTGGTCGAAGGCTATGCCCCTGGTTTCGCGGGCTGGACCATCGATCCCGACTTCATCGAGGCAACCGGAACCGACGGCAGCTATACCTTCCTCGCAGTGGACGGCCTTTACAAGGTCAACATCGGCGTGGCTGACAGGTTCTTCAAGTTCGAGGCCATGGCTTCCACCACCGAACTGGGCAGGCTTGCCGACGACTGCACCGGAGCCCTGTGGCTCATCGGTGGCGCGTGCTACGGCAAGCCGGCTATATGGAAGTACAGCTGGAACCCGGAGGCGGGCGGACTCTGCTTCGCTCAGGTGTCTCCCAAGGTGCACCAGATGACCTTCGTGGCCGGCGTTCAGATCCAGACTTCCGACATCGACGTCAAGTTCTTCGGCCAGAAGACCTGGGGAACCGAATTCGGCGGAGCCAACACCACCGACAGCGACATGATAACCATCGGGGAATCCGACGGCAATATCCACCTTGCATCCGGAGTGAAGCTCGACATGGGCGGTATCTACCGCTTCACTGTCGACCTGAACCCCGCATCGGTGGTGGACGGCAAGATAACTGGTTCGGTGGTACACTTCGAAAAGGTGGGACAGCAGGAAGTCGAAGCTCCCAAGGTCGTCGTCAACGGCGTGGAACTCGCCCAGGACAGCGCTACCGATTATTCCGGTACGGTCTCCTTCACCAAGGGCGGTGACATTACCGTCACGGGCATAGACGACCTGGCGACGTATTATCTCGATCCGGATTATCTGGAACTTTCCGGCTCTTCGCTCAAGTTCAAGGCCGCGGACGGCCTGTACAAAGTGGCTATCCACACCGCAAGCAAGGACGTCCGTTTCAACAGGATGAAAGACGCTTCCACCGAAGCCACCATAAACGAACACGGCCTCTGGCTGATGGGCTGGGGCGTGGCTAGCCCGAGCATGGACCAGTTCCAGTTCGGCTGGACACCGGGTGCGGCGTACTGCATGGCGGAGGTCGCCGATCACGTCTATCGCTTCAGCGGCAAGGCTTCCGACGGGGAGCATGACACCGCCGTCGGAACCCGCTTCCGCAACGACTACATTTCCCTCAAGTACTTCGCCCAGGACGGCTGGGGCGGCGAGAAGGGGAAGATTTTCGGATCTGACCAGACCGTCGTGCTCACTGAAAGGGCTGCCACCCTGCTGAAGGATGCCGGCAATATCGAACTCGCCGACGGAGTGCAACTGGAACCCGGTGCACCTTATGTGCTGACCATCGACCTGAGCGTTTCCGGAACTGAGACTATCGACTTCTACAAGGATGCACTTCCTTCAGTAAACGGAGTCACGATGTCCGAAGACGGAAGTAACTGGACGGCCTTGCTGGATTTGGCAAAGGATGACGCGGTTGTCTTCGCCGACGTTCCGGGCTTCTCATCCCTCTATCTCGATCCCGATTACCTCGTTCCGGACGGCGACGCTCTCAAGTTCGGGTCCGCTTCCGGCCTGTACAAGGTGACTGTGCGCACCGATGCCGGAGACATCCGCTTCGTAAGGATGAAGGATGCTTCCTCCGAAGCTACCATAAACGAACACGGCCTCTGGCTGATGGGCTGGGGCGTGGCGAGTCCGAGCATGGACCAGTTCCAGTTCGGCTGGACGCCGGGTGCGGCGTACTGCATGGCGGAGGTCGCCGACCATGTCTATCAGTTCAGCGGACTGGCTTCCGACGGAGAGCACGACACCGCCGTCGGGACCCGCTTCCGCAGCGACTACGTTTCCCTGAAGTACTTCGCACAGGACGGCTGGGGCGGCGAGAAAGGGAAGATGTTCGGCTCGGACCAGACAGTGGTGCTCACCGAGCGTGCGTCTGCCCTGCTCAAGGATTCTGGGAACGTCGAGCTTGCCGACGGTGTCAACTTGGAGACAGGCGCCTTTTACGTGCTGACCATCGACCTGAGCGTTCCCGGAACGGAGACCGTCGATTTCTACAAGAGATAGCCTCTGTGCGGCCGGCTTTCAGCCTGATGCGGATTGAATAATAGCAAAAAATTGTTAAATTTGGAGCCGCGATGAAACATCTGCGGCTCCTTTTATTATCCTTCTTCGTCTGTCTGGCCCCTTCTTGCGCCAAGACGGACGCAGTGGGTTCCTTGCTCGACCGCCTGGATGACGCCCTCGCGAACGAGGACCTGTTCAGGAGCAACCTCGTCACCCGCATGGAAGACATGAAGGCCCTGCCCCCCTCGTTCGAGCGGGACAGATGCATAGCCGAAGGGTATTCCGGTTGGAGCCTGGACTCTACGGTAGTCTATCTGGAGAAGAATATCGCACGTGGCCGCGCTCTTCAGGACCGGAATATGGTAGCGGAGAGCGAAATCCGTCTCGCCAAGGCCTACGCCTTGGCCGGCTACCATGCCGAAGCGGGTGAACTGCTTTCCGGCTATTCGGCCTCAAATATCCCGCAGGCTTTCAAGACCTCATATTTCTTGGTCCGTCACATTCTGGCAGGCGAACGCATGGCATATTCGCAGACCGACGCCGCCTGGAACCAGCACCGGGCAGAGCGCAATGCCTTGAGGGATTCGGTGCTGGCGCTGCTGCAGAACGGCACCTTCGAATGGCTGAAATACAAGCGGGAAGAGGCAGAGAACGTGGGTCAGGATTCGCTGCGCCTGGATTTTTCTAACAGGATGGTGGCTGTCTCGGCGGAAGACAGCCGTGATTATGCCGAAGCCTGCTTCTACCGGGCTTACTGCGAGCCGGCAGGTTCGGATGGCAGGATGGAATGGCTGTGCCGTTCTGCTATAGCCGACGTCCGCGCCGGCACCCGGGATTATGCCGCCCTGATGGACCTCTCCCGCCTGCTTTTCGGCAAAGGTGACGTCGAACGCTCGTTCCGGTATGCTGCCGACCATTGCATGCCGGACGCCATCGCCTTCGGCGGAAAGCTCCGACCGTGGCAGATAGCCCGCTTCTTCCCCGAAGTCGAGAGTGCCTACGCCAAGGCCGGAAGGGCTCACGAAAGAGGTATGCAGGTGATGATAATCATCGTATCCGCGCTCCTGCTCCTGCTGCTGGCCGTTCTGTTCGCGCTCATGCTGCGCCAGCGGGCCCTGCGCAAGGCTCAGCGCAGCCTGGAGGAATCCTACGCCACCCTTAAGGAGTCGGACAATGTTAAGCAGGCCTATATCGCCCAGTTCCTCGGCCAGCTTTCGGAGAGCATCGACACTTCACGTCGCTACAAGAACCATGTGCGGAAGTATCTTAAAATGGGCAACGCCCGGTACCTGGCCGACGAGATAGACGCCATGCCTCCCATAGAGAAGGACATCGAGGGTTTCTATAAAGTGTTCGACAGGACCTTCCTGAACCTGTATCCCGGATTCGTGGACAAGTTCAACGCCCTGCTGCTGCCCGAGTCGGCCATCACCCCCAAGGGAGATTCGCTGCTCACGCCGGAACTCAGGGTGTTCGCACTTATCAAACTTGGCATAAATGATTCCAGCAGCATCGCGTCGCTGCTGCATTATTCGGCAAATACCATCTATAATTATAGGGCTAAGACAAAGAACAAGGCGCGCGGCGACCGAGACCACTTCGAGGATGCCGTAAAAGCCATAAACTGAAAACCAAATGAAACAGGATTTACAGATCTTCGAACTCATCCGCAAGGAACAGAGCCGTCAGCAGAACGGCTTGGAACTCATCGCATCCGAAAATTACGTCTCCGACGATGTACTCAAGGCGATGGGATCCATCTGCACGAACAAGTATGCCGAAGGATACCCGGGAAAGCGTTATTACGGCGGCTGCATCTATGTAGACCAGATAGAGCAACTGGCCATCGACCGCCTCAAGGAAATCTACGGTGCATGCTGGGCGAACGTGCAGCCGCATTCGGGCGCACAGGCCAACCTGGCGGTTGAGATGTCCATACTCGAGCCGGGTGACACTTTCATGGGTCTCGACCTCTCGCAGGGCGGCCACCTTACCCACGGCTCTCCGGTCAATGCTTCCGGAATCCTTTACAAGGCGGTCGCTTACGGACTCGACCCCGAAACGGGCCGTATCGACTACGACAAGATGGAAGCTACCGCAAAGGAAGTGAAGCCCAAGCTGATAATCGGCGGCGCTTCGGCCTATTCTCGCGAATGGGACTACGAACGCATGCGCAAGATTGCCGATGAGGTCGGGGCCATACTCTGGATCGACATGGCCCACACGGCCGGCCTGATTGCCGCCGGGCTCCTCAAGAATCCTGTAAAATACGCTCACATAGTGACTTCCACTACCCATAAGACCCTTCGCGGACCGCGCGGAGGCGTCATCCTCATGGGTGAAGACTTCCCGAATCCCAAGGGCCTGACGACTCCTAAGGGAGAGGTGAAGATGATGAGCCAGGTGCTCGATTCCGCGGTATTCCCCGGAGAGCAGGGCGGTCCCCTCGAGCATGTGATCGCCGCCAAGGCGGTAGCATTCTTCGAAGCCCTTCAGCCCGAGTTCAAGTCGTACCAGAAGCAGGTAAAGGACAACGCCCAGGCTATGTGTGAAGAATTCCTCAAGCGAGGGTACAAAGTGGTTTCGGGCGGAACCGACAATCACCTCATGCTTATCGACCTCCGCACCAAATTCCCGGAGGTAAGCGGAAGGATAGCCGAAAAGCAACTGGAAAAGGCCGACATTACCGTAAACAAGAACATGGTGCCCTTCGACACCCGTTCTCCCTTCCAGACCAGTGGTCTGCGTATCGGTACTCCGGCCATAACCTCGCGCGGTTTCGTGCAGAAGGATATGGTGCAGATCGTAGGCCTGATAGACAGGGTGCTCGAATCCTGCGCCGCCAATGCCGCTGCACTCAGCCTCAAGAAGGCAGAGACTCCCACTCCCGAGCAGGAAGAAGGGCTCAGACTGCACGCGGAGGTGCTTGCCAAGGTCGCCAAGGAAGTCCATCAGATGACCGCAGGAGTACCGCTGAATAAGTATTGATGTGGCCGTGATGTCTGTCTTACGGAGTCGCAGGTCAGTGCTTGCGACTTCTTTTTTAAATGCAGGACCGTCTTAGCGGCTTTGCCATGATGATTATTCCTTATTTTTAAAATATTTTACTGATTATAAATTGTGCCCAAGAGTTGGGAGTGGTATTATGACGATGTCGCAACCGGTGAGACCGGCTCGACCCTCACCAAGACCCTGGGGCCCGGCGACCACACTGTGTGCGCAATGGCTGTGACCACAGACGGTAAGAGAAAGCCCATAGAGTTCGAGTTCTCGGTTGAGTGACCCATTCGCTCCCTGTCGCCGGACGGTTGACATTTTGTCAGCTGGCACGCAGATTGATTGTAGTATGAGCGTCCCCGCAGTTTGCCGGGACGCTTTTTTGAAACTTTTAACATT
>ONSD01000030.1 GCA_900320385.1 uncultured Bacteroidales bacterium | reverse complement strand
GCAGGCAGAAACCTGCAAGCAGAAACCTGCAGGCAGAAACCTGCAAGCAGAAACCTGCAGGCAGAAACCTGCAAGCAGAAACCTGCAAGCAGAAACCGGCAGGCAGAAACCTGCAAGCAGAAACCTGCAGGCAGAAAACGGCATGCAGAAACTAGCAGGCAGACTGTCGGCGGGCATAAAAAAAGCTGCAGGACATCCGCCTGCAGCTTCAGTTATGGCTTTTACGCGTATTAGTCCCTTATCGCGGCGATGCCGGGGAGGTCCTTGCCCTCGATGGCTTCGAGCATGGCGCCGCCGCCGGTGCTCACGTAGCTCACCTTGTCGGCATAACCCATCTGGGTGACGGCAGCAACGCTGTCTCCGCCGCCTACCAGGGTGTAAGCGCCGGCTGCCGTAGCATCTGCGAGGTCCTTGGCGATCTGCAGGGTACCCACAGCGAAGTTGGGCATCTCGAATACGCCTACGGGGCCGTTCCAGAGCACGGTCTTGGAAGCGAGGATCACTTCACGCCACATTTCCGACGACTTCGGGCCGCAGTCCATGCCTTCCCATCCGTCCGGAATCTCGTGCGAGGGAACAAGCTTCGAGGGAGCCTCGTTGTCGAAGGCCTGGGTGACGCGGGTCTGGACCGAAAGGTAGACCTTCTTTCCGAGTTCCTTGGCTTTCGCGAGGATTTCCTGTGCCTGCGGGATGAGGTCGTCCTCATGCAGGGAATCGCCTATCTTGCCGCCCTCGGCCTTGATGAAGGTATATCCCATGCCGCCTCCGATGATGAGGTTGTCCACCTTGGGGAGGAGGTTCTCAAGCACTGCGAGTTTGCTGGATACCTTGCTGCCGCCGATGATCGCGGTGAAGGGGTGTTGTGCGTTCTTGAGCACGTTGTCGATGGCCTTGATCTCGCCTTCCATAAGGTAACCGAACATTTTGTCTTCGGGGAAGTATTTGGCTATCAGGGCGGTAGAAGCGTGTGCGCGGTGCGCGGTGCCGAATGCGTCGTTGATGTAGCAGTCGGCGTAGGACGCGAGTTTCCTGGTGAATTCCTTCTGGCTTTCCTTAACGGCCTTCTTGGCTGCTGCCTTCTCCTCGTCGGTGGCGTCTTCGGCGAGTCCGCGGGGTTTGCCTTCTTCCTCGGCGTAGTAGCGGAGGTTCTCGAGCAGCAGGGCTTCGCCCGGTTTGAGGGCTGCGGCCATCTCATCGGCCTTCTGGCAGTCGGGAGCGAAGGCTACGGGAGCGCCGAGGCACTCCGAGACATGCTTGACGATATGCCTGAGGGAGAATTTGGGATCGACCTTCTTGGGGCGTCCGAGATGAGACATGATGATGAGGGAACCGCCCTTCTCCAGCACCTTCTTGAGGGTGGGCATTGCCCTGCGGATGCGGGTGTCGTCGGTGATTTCGAAATTCTCGTTCAGCGGAACGTTGAAATCCACGCGGACGATGGCCTTTTTGCCGGTAAAGTCGTAAGTGTCGATGTTTTGCATATATAGAACAGTTAGAATGATTTCATCCTGCGAATTTAACAAAATTATGAATATCTTTGCACTGCTATGGTCGAATACCCTTCTGAACGCTGGAAAGATTATGCCCTGCTTGACAGCGGGCACGGACTCAAGCTGGAACGCTTCGGTTCCTATGTGCTTGCGCGTCCCGAACCCAAGGCTCTGTGGGATCCTTCCATGTCCGAAAAGGAATGGAACTCCCTCTCGCATGTGCGCTTCAGGCCGGGTGCGGGCTTCGGCAAGGCCGGCAAAGAAGATTCAGGCACGTGGGAGAAGCTGAAGGCTATGCCCGACCAGTGGCAGGTGACGTATCCGGGCGAAGGCTTCGAACTTCGTATGCGCCTGGGACTTACCGCATTCAAGCATGTGGGCATATTCCCTGAGCAGGCCCCCAATTGGGAGTGGATTGCGTCCAGGACCCGCAGTATGCAGAATCCCAAGGTGTTGAACCTCTTCGCCTATACCGGAGGGGCTTCGCTTGCGGCCAAGTCGGCCGGAGCCGACGTCACCCATCTGGATTCTGTCCGGCAGGTGGTCACCTGGGCGCGGGAGAATATGGAGAACAGCGGCATGGACGGAATACGCTGGATCGTGGAGGATGCCATGAAGTTCGTGCGCCGCGAAGTCAAGCGCGGCCATCTCTACGACGGCATAATCCTGGATCCGCCGGCATACGGGCACGGCCCCGACGGGGAGAAGTGGAGACTTGATGAACTCCTCTTCGAGATGCTCAGGGGCGTCAGTTCGATCCTGGATCCCGATCATGGCTGGATGGTCTTGAACCTCTATTCGAACGGATACAGCGCCGCGCTCGGCGAAACCGTGGTGCGCGAGGCGTTCGGACTATCGGGAAACAAGCGCAGATATACCATGCAAAGCGGAGAGCTCGCACTTGACGACCGTTACGGCAAAAGTCTGCCTCTGAGCATTTTCGTGCGCCTGGAACTGTAAAGTACGCCTGAAAACATAAAAAGGACGGCTCCAGAAGGGCCGTCCTTTTTTTAATGGTATCCCACCGCACCCTATTCGTCGTCGACGCGTGAGCCGGAGAGGTTGATACCGAAGACTACGGCGGTGCCGCCAGTCACCTTGATGGTGATGGTTTCACCGTCTGCCGTAGAGCCTGCGCTGGTCCACTGCTTGGCAAGGTGATAGGTCACCCTGTGGCCGTTTCCGTCCTCGATGAAGTTCTTCCAATCCTTTGCCGCGCTCTCATTCATTTCGGGCTTGAGCGGAAGGACGCCGGAAGCCTTGTAGCTGTCGCCATAGGCCGAGGAATCGGTGTCCTTGGTGTAGATCGGGTTGTCGGAACTGCGTTCGAGCTGGATTTCCGGACTTCCGGAAGTCGCCACGGCGTAGAAGGCAAGTACCTTCTTGCCGGCCTTGGCAGTGATTACCGCATTGCCTCCGTCTTCAATCTTGAAGCCCGAACTGGCGATGGAGAAGTTGAGCGTGATGTCGCTGAAATCAGCCTTGTCTCCTGCATCCAGGGATGCGATGTTGCCATACTGGTTGGTTATGGCATAAGTCGGGTTGGAAGCGTTGAGTACGTTGTAACCTTCGACACCGCGTATCTCAAGGGTTTCGGGCAGGGTGTTGCCGGCGCCGATGATGAGCAGGTTGAAGTCGCTGTTGCCGGTGAGGTCGATGAGCCTCAAGGTCGTGGACTTGATGGCGCTTGTGATGTCGAGCTGGGTGAACTTGTTGTTCGAAAGGTCGACGCTTTCAAGTTTGGTAGCCGAACCGAGCGAGACTCCGGTAAGCTGGTTGTCTGCGAAATCGGCGGTCTTGAGGGAAGAGAACGAAGACAGGTTCTGGCTTCCGGTCAAGGCGTTGTGGCTGGCATCTATGGTCTCGATCCCATATGCGCCGTAGACGCTGAAGGAGCTGAGGCTGTTGTGCGAGAGGTCGGCATACTTGAGTCCGCTGGCATACTGCATCGAGAAAGCTTTGAGCTTGTTGTACGAGAGGTCGACATACTGGGCCTTGGCCGAATATGAAGGTACGCTTACGGTTTCAATCTGGTTGTGGGCGGCCTCGACATGGAGCATGCTGGTCGGTATGGTGAGGGTGGTAAGCGCGTTATTGTTTGCGTTGAGCCAGGTGAGCTTTTCGAACTTGGAAACGTCGAAACTCTTGAACTTGTTGTTCGAGATGATGAGCTTTTCTACCGGGAAGGCTTCGAGGCCGTTGAGGTCGCCGTCGGAAAGGCCGCATTCATCGAGGTCGATTTCGGTAACCGCCGCGGCTTCGGCTGCGGAGATCTGTCCGTCGCCGTCGGTGTCGAACTTGCCGAGGATCTGCTTCTTGACGAATGCATCCTGGATGCCTTCGGCGTAGTCGCTGACCTCAGAGCCTCCTTCAACTTCTACTTCGGTGAGGGTTACATAGGTCACTTCTCCGGTATCCGGATCCATGAGGTAGCTGTTCCAGTTCCACGAAGCGGTGCTCGTGCCCTTGGGTACTATAACTTCCCTGAGGGCATTGGAGTAGATGGTAACGGATTTAAGGCCAGTGGCGTTGCGGAGGTCGACCACCTTGAGGGTGGAAGAGGTGCCGTTGGTCCTGCCTACCGAGAATGAAGTGAGCTTGGGGGAGCCCGCGAGGTCTATCGTCTCGACTTTTGCGTTGTCGTACGAGAACGATTCGAGGGCGGTAAGCCCGGAAAGGTCAAGTGCGGTGATTGCGGCATCGTCGATATTGAGGCTCTTGAGGGCAGTGTTGGCCTTGAGGTCGAGGCTTGCGAGGTTCTTGCATCCGGCCGTGAGGGTTTCAAGCTTGGTGTTGGCGCTGATATCGAGCGTGGTGATGGGTGAACCATATACCGCAAGGCTCTTGAGAGCCGGGGCGCCTTCGAGCTTGTAGGATGATATCTTCGTGTTGTAGGCGGAAAGAGACTCGAGCCTGGGTGCGGAACCGAGTGCAAGGGTTTCCACCGCACTGTTGCCGAGCTGCACGGTCTTGAGGGCGGGTAGGTCGGAGATGTTGAGATCGGCCATTACGCCTGTGACGCCCCAGGACTTGGCGATGGTTACGCTTTCGAGCTTCTTGTTCTTGGAGAGGTCGATAGCAGTAACCTTGGAAGAGCTGCCTTCGGTGTATGAGAAGGTTTTGAGGTTGTAGAGGGCTTCGATACCCGCCAGGGAGGTGTACGAAGGAGCATAGAGGTCGAGGGAGGTGCATCTCGCGGCTTCAGAAGCCGAGATGTGACCGTCTTCGTTGTAGTCGAGTCCCTTGGTCCACAGCAGGTAGCTCTTGAAGCTGCTGTCTTCGAAGACAGGCTCCACATAAGTGCCGGATTCCTGGGTGACGGACATGGTCTTGATGGTAGCGCCCTGGGCATCCAGGAGGGCTATGGTGGCAATCCTCTGCTCGGGAGTGGTGTTCTCGGAAACAGTGAGTTCTATGGTCTCGTTCCGCATGGCTCCGGCCTTGGTTACCACGTAAGATACCCAGGTCTCGGATTCTTCGTCGATGGATACGGTGTAATCAACATTGGTGACTACGGGTATTTCAACCACGGCACCCTTTGCAGGAACTTCGGCAGCCGGTGCCGTTACAGTGAGCACGCCGCCTTCGAAATTGAGGGTACGGATGTCGCTCTTGCCCTTGCCCGTCGCGGCATAGAGGAGAACCTTGCCCTTGTCTGCACCTTCCTCGGGAGCGGTAACCTTTACCACGCCGCTTTCGTTGTCGGTCTTTTCCACTTCCGCCCACCACAGGCCGCCGGCGATGGCGTCGACCTTGGTCTCGGAATCAGCGCCTACGAGGGTGTAGGGGATTTCGGTGGTGGCACCGGCTGTGACGTCGTAACTCTTGCTGTCATCCACCTTGATGGTGAAGTCCACGTCGAGTGGGATGTAGATCTTGGTGCCGTCCACAAGGGTGAAGATCACGTCGGACTTGGTTTCCTTGACGGATTTGAAGATGGAGTCCCCGCCGGATACGGTGCTTGTCGCAGGACCTACGACTTCCCAGGTCTCGCCGTCGAAGGATACTTCCCAATTGTCCTCATTGATACGGAGTTGCGGGGTCTTTCCGTCTTGTCCGTTCAATCCGTCGGCGCCCTTTTCGCCTGTTGCCCGCACGGGCTGTCCGTTAACCGTAAGCCATTCGCCGTCGAGGGTCCAGTAATAAACCCCGCCGCTTTCCTTGACTCCGATTACAGGGGTGTGTCCGTCCTCACCATTGGCGCCGTCCTTTCCGTCTGCGCCGTTGTAGATGGTGACGGTTTTACCGTCGGTAAAGCTGATGGTGTAACCGGCCTTGCTGCCGTCCGGAGCCAGGACGTCTTCAACGCTTGACACATAGATGTTGCCCTTGAGGGCGTTAAGCGTCGTCTGCAGGGCCTGGATGTTCGAGTTAATCTTGGATATCTCGCCTCTCAGGGCTGCGATGTCCGTCTGCATCTGCGAGATTTCGCTGTCTTGCTTGTCGAGCCTCTCTATGAGGGCGTCGTCGTTGTAGCACCCTGCTGCCAGGAGTGCAAGTGCTGCAGTGAGCAGCGTCGCTTTGATTGTTCTCATATCGTATAAATGTTGAGTTATTTTCCGGGATTGATTTCCTTGCCGGTACTTGTACTGTATATCTTGACTCCAGAGGAGGAAGAACCCGACCAGAAGTCGTACGCTTCGGTGTAGCCGACCTCGTATTTGCCGGTCTCCTGCCCGCGCGGGACGGGAACGGGGATGAAGAGTTCGTAATGCCAGGGACCGTAGTCGCCGTTTTCGTCCTCAGCCCATCCGGATATGCTCCATGGGTAGTGGTTTACGATGTCGCCGTCTTCATCGACCCATACGTATCCTTTCTGGCTGCCGTACCACCACGGGCGGATGCGGGCGAACTTCTTGTCGACGAAGGAGGCGTTCTCGTTCATGTCGAGTTTCATAAGGTAATAGAGGCCTCCCTCGTTGGCGTAGCTGTTTACGGGCAACCATACACCCCAGTACCAATGCTTTGCGTTTTCGGTAGGATTGATACGGGCGACCAAGATGCAGTCGCCTGCGAATTCGTTCTCGGGCCATACCCTGGGATCCATCGCGATGAGGTCGTCGGCGCGGAACAGTTCGTAGGTGTATGAGAAGTCGGCGCTGCTCTTGCCGAGCGGAGGCTCGGGTGATGTTACCTCCCAGGCGTACATCATGGTGGTGTTGGTGCCGGCATAGCCGAAAACGAGCAGGGTGTATTCGGTTCCGGGAGTCCATGCGTCGGTAAGGGTCTTCGGACCTTCGTAGTTGTGGTATACTATCTCGTCCTCGTAGTATTCCTGGATCTCTTCCATTATGCCGGCTTCGTTGAGGGAGCCGTCGGCATTGCGGTAGTACGAATCAATTTCCTTCGTTTCAATAAGGAAGGGCATCCACTTCTCGTCGTTTATCTCGGGAGTGATGGTATAGGTGACGCTCTTCCAGTCCATGGAATTGAATTCTACGCTGAAGTGGTTGCCGGATGCGGTGGCCGAAGCCGTGGTGACATCCTTGCGGGCGACCCTGGTGCTCCTGATACCCATGCCGTCGATGCCGAACACATAGATATGGTAAGTGTGTTCGGGGAGGAAGGTCCAGTCGTAGTCGCGGCGGCCCCATATCTCCTTGGTGCCGGATGCGAGGCCGGGCAGGTTCTCCCATGTAACGTTGTCGCCGTAGGTACCGTTGGCCAGGCGGGTGGCTTCCATGTTGATGATGCGCTGGGCCGCCTGCTCGTCGGAATATCCTTCCATCTTGCTCTCTTCGACGAATGCGGTGTAATAGACCGTATTCACGTTGGAAGGAGTGACGCGAACCTGTACGTCCATATCCTCGACGGTCAGGATTTCGATATCGAAGGTGCAGTCGTCGATGACTTCGATATCCTTGGTGGTGAATGCGAGTATCTCCATGGGTTCGGTGGTGGGATTGCCCTCCAGGTCCATGCCCCATGCCACTATGGTATACTTGGTACCCTGCAGGAGATTGGTTATCTGGTAGTCGGCTATCTTGCCCTTCATCAGGATCTGGTCCCAGGTGTAGCTGCTCAGATACTCCTTGAGGTTGGAGACGGTGTGCTGCATTATGAAATCGAGGCTGTATTTGCTCCGGTCGATTTCGGACACATAGTCCCAGTACCAGTATTCATCGTTGTTCGAAGGCGTTATGTTGATTACCGCCGAGGTTTCGGTGATGTCGGTCGCATTGGCCGCGAAAGTGAGCCCGCTGGCGTCGGAATGCTCCGTCCTGAACTGGTACAGGCAGATCGGGGTCAACCTCTTTGCCGTCCCTTTCTCCATTCCGTATACTATGAAGTAGTAATCGGTATCCACGCTAAGTGTGGAATAGGGCATCTCTACGCTGGAATCTTCGCAGTACATTCTCTGCAGCATTCCGAAAAGTTCCGCGAGCGAATGTCCGTGCTGGGCGGCGAGACCTTCGAGATACTCCAGGTCGGACTGGTACAGCTTTTCGCCGTAGTTGAATTCTCCCATCTTGTACGGGTCGCCGCTGAGATACTTGTCGACGCCCTTCTTGCTGATGATCTCGAAGAAATAGCCGCCGGTATATACGGCGTCGTTCCTCTTGACGGTGAAAGTGGCCCCGAAGGGAGTCGGCTTGCTCATTTCGATAGTGAACTCCTTGTATTCCCACTGCTTCTGGATGAGGGTGAAAGAAAGGTCTTTGGCCCCCGGATAAGAAAGGGTTAGGGTTGCGCTCCTGTCCGAAGAGAGGTTGTCGGTAACCGTAATCTTCATCTTGTCGCCTTCGACGGTCTGGGCTATGATCCAGCTGATTCCTTCAGGTATGCTGACGGAGGCTTTCTTGCCTTCGGCCGGATTCTCCAGAAGGAAGGGAATCTCGTAGGTGTCCGCCGCCGCTGCGATGACGGCTTCGGATCCGGTCATGCTCAGGACCGGGGTCTTTACCTGCGGCTCGACTGGGGTGGGTTCTTCTGGCTTCTCGCCGCAGGAAACGAAGACCGATACTGCTGCGAGTGCAGCTGCCGCAAATTTGAAGAGATTGCGAAGTTTCATTTTGTTTATTTATTATCAGATTTTTACCAGTGTTTTCTTGTAAACGTTCCCGTTATAGGTGACATTGATCAGGTAGAGGCCGGGGGCCAGACCCGACAGGTCGAGCACGGCCTCATCGAATAAGCCCGAATCGACGCTCTTGTCGAACACCTTGTTGCCGGCGGCACCGTTGATCGTGACGCTGACGGGTACCGGGGTCTCGGAGTCGGTGGATATGCTTGTGACGGATTCTACCTTGAGGGGGTATACGAATACCGGGGAAGAGCTGTCGCGTATCGCGAGCCTGAAACTTGTCACCGCTTCCTTGCCCCTGGCATCGGTGGCCTTAACTTCGATGCGGGCGCTGCCGTATCCGCCGGGAGTAATGACCAGATTATGACCGTTGACCGCTGCCGTTATCTCGGCAGTGGCACCTGTAACCGTGGCGGTGTAAGCCAGGTCTTCTCCGTCCTTGTCGGTGAAATACCTGGCAAGGTCGGTCGTGAATGTCGCTCCGGGCAGTGTCTGGATGTCGGACAGAGGCTCCTTCAACTCGGGAGCGTTGTTGGCAAGGACCCTGAAATCCGCTGAAACAGTGGCGGTTCCGCCCATACCGTCCGCCGCTGTTATGGTTACGTTATAAGTGCGGTCTTCGTCAAGGCGGAGCGCTTCGATCCGGAGATAATAGCTGCTGCCTTCCTTGACTACGCTTATTCCGTCGACTGTTTCTTTGGTCGAGATGTGCAGTTCGTCACCGTCGGGATCACTGGCGTTCAGCGGAACCGAGACAGTTTCGTGAGAAGCTATCGAGGGCGGTACGCTGGCGGCGAAGGAAAGGTTGGGGTCGTGGTTGACCGGTTCGGCTGCTCCGGCATAGACGAATGAGTTGTATGCGTCCACCTTCCGGCCGACCTTCCTGGTGTCGGTGATGAAATTGTCGATTGCCCCGTTTATCAGGTATTCCCGGCATTTCGCGGCCGTGAAACCCTGCCCCCCGAAATACGATACGAGAAGCGCGGCGATGCCCGAGACATGCGGACAAGCCATGGAAGTGCCCATCTCGTTCTTGTACTTGTCTCCGGGAACGGTACTGTAGATGTAGAAACTGCCGTCTCCTCCGGGAGCGCAGAGATCCACCCAGTCGCCGTAGTTGGAGTAGGAAGCCCTGAGCCCTGATCCGCCGTATGCTCCTACGGAGATCACCGGGTCGTATGAGCAAATCGGGTCATAGTCGATCGCTTCGTTGCCTGAAGCGAAAATCACGAGGCCTCCCTTCATGGGGGAGTCGGGGAGTTGGTTGCCGTCGTTGTCGCAACCGGCGTATTTGATGAAGTAATCGATGGCTTCCTTGATCTCTTCGACGATCCCGAACTGCTTGTAATACTCCAGCTCGGCATCTTCGACATAGCCGTCACCGTTGTAGTCGGCCGAATCGCCCCAGCTGTTCTGCGAAATCACCGCACCATGGTCGGCTCCCCACTTTATGGCCCTCGCGCAGGCGGCGACGCTGGCACTGTATCCCTTGGAGAATATCTGGCACGACATCAGCCTCACTCCGGGTATGCCGGCTCCGTAATCTCCTCCGGCAATGCCGCATATGCCGGTTGAGTTGTTGTTCACCGCGGCGATGACGCCTGCGATATGGGTCCCGTGGCCGCTGTCTCCGTTGAGGTTGAACGAAATGTCCGGGGTGTCATTATAGAAGTTGTATCCGTGGTAGCCGTTTTCATCCGTCCACATGTTACCGGCAAGGTCGGGATGGTTATAGTCGATGCCCTGGTCCTGCACGGCTACGATAACCTGTTGCGAGCCTACCGTGAGTTCTTCCCACACCTTCTGTACTCCGATGTCGGCCTTCGGATAGCGCTTGTTTATCATATTCCACTGATAGCGGTCCAGATACGGATCGTCGAATGAGCGGAGGTAGAACTTCCTTTCCGGCCTTACCGCGAGCACTCCTTCATTCTGTGCTAGCCCGTTTTGGGCGCGTGTCACCGTCATGTTTTCCTTGAGGGTGGCTACATAATAACGGTGCAGTCCCTCCTTGCGGGTGCGGGGTTCCCACTGTCCGGCGTCTGGGAAGACCCTTTCCATGGATTCAATGCCGTATTCTGCGAGGGGATTGCCCTCCGCACCGGCGGCTTCGACGAGTTCCACCATGTCGTCGTCCAGTTTAAGCAGCACTGTCGAAGGGGATTCATCCTCCCTTGTGAGGACTGTGGTCCCGGCGTCGCGTTCCGATACCGCGGGAATGTCCGGCACTGCTTTTTCGGTGTTGCAGGAGAGGATGGCCAAGGCTCCGGCCATCAGGGATGTCAGTCGTCTGTATACAGGTGTCATTTCGGTCTTTTTTTATCAAAAACGGAATCCCAGACCGGCTACGATGGTGTTCGCAAGCGCTTCGCCGGCCGTTAGATAAGTGAAGTCCAGGTGAATGCCCTTGAATTGAAGGCCGGCGCCCAGCGCAAGATGCGAGGGGACTACGGCTCCGGCGGAAGAGTAACGGTATCCTGCCCTGAGGAAGAAGATATCTGCGATGCCGTATTCGGCGCCGACGGCGGCGGAGTAGTTCCCGCTGAAGAACCAGTCACCGCCCAGATTGGCCTTGAGTGAAGAAATCCTGTACTGTACACCCGCTCGTACCGAAGCCGGTTGACTGAAGCTGTTGCCTGCCTTGTCCGAGATTTTGGAGCCCAGGTTGGCGACTGCGGCAGCAGCGTCGAAAGACGGGCTTATCCTCCAGAGCAGGTTGGCGCTGAGGCTGAAGGCATTGTAAGCCACATCGGAAAGGAGCCTCTGCTTGAGATACATGCACGAAACCCCGGCGCTGAGCATATCGCTTATCTTCACTCCTGCGGCAAGGGATGCGACCATGTTCTCAGGCGAGAAGTCGCTGTAAGTGTCGCCAAGGGCTGAATAACGGTCCAGGGCAAAACCGGCACTCACGCCGAAGCGTTCGGCGAAAGCGGCCCCGGCTCCGAAAGCAAGATTATTCGAGGACAGGGACTTGGGTGCCCAGGATGCATATGAAAGCGCTGCATCCATGGTATTGGGGCTGAATGGGAGGGATGCTGCGTTGCCTTCCCATGCAAAAGCAACGTTATCCGTTGAGATCAAATCACTCCCGGCCATTGCGGCTTTGATGGGATCACGCATCGTCCGGCTGAAGGTCATGGCTTCCTGCCCTTGAGCGAGGGCGAGAACCGCCCACAGGCTTAATCCGAAACTGGTTAATAGTTTTTTTATCATAGTGGTTCGATGAACTCACAAGATACGGTTTTTTGGCCGATAAAACAAGATGCAGTGGAATGATTTCAGTGCGGCGGGAGACAAAAAAAAAGACTTGCCGTGTGACAAGTCTTTGTGGTTGTGGAGAATAGGGGATTCGGACCCCTGACCTCTTGCATGCCATGCAAGCGCTCTACCAGCTGAGCTAATCCCCCAGTCTGCGGGGGCTCTGCCCCCGAATGTCCCCCGCGGCCTTTCCGCCCTCTACGACTTTTGCTCGCAAAAGTCCCGGGCACGGCCGGGCGCCTGATGGCGCCTGTTAAACTTCGCGCTCCGTCCCGGCCCGGCCGGTCCACTGATGTGGACTGCTAAGGGACTGCAAATATACAACAATTTTCGGAAATGCAAGAGGGGAAGGAGGGAAATATTGATGCTCCGGAAACTACTCCCGCTCCATCTCGCGGCGTATGTCCCTTTCCTTTATTGTCTGCCGCTTGTCGTACTCCTTCTTGCCCCGGGCCAG
>ONSD01000066.1 GCA_900320385.1 uncultured Bacteroidales bacterium | reverse complement strand
CGTGAAATAATACCTGTCGCCGGCAGAGCAGTTCTCAGGTACCTTTATGAAGCAGGCGTCCACGTATGCATATTCCCATATATGGGCTATATCGCTGCGGTCATAACTCACCGGGGCCCAGTCGCTGCCGCTCTTGTACCAGAGCGCGACCCTGTCGCCGAGGGCGAGGTCCGAAGTCACGCTGCAGCTGAGGGAAGAAAGCGTAGTGCCGCCATACGAACTTATGGTGAGGCTGCGGGTGCCGCTGAGGTCCTGTTTGCGGTTCCCGTTCTTATCGACCAGCACGGCTTTCACCGTCCACGTGTGCGAGGAAGTGCCGTAATTCCAGAGCACTCCGGCCGAAAGCGTGAAGGAGCTGCCCTTCGCGACGGTTCCGCTGACCTTGAGGCCGTTGACCGAACTGCCGGAATTGTAACCCATAATCAGTTCGGGATCCGCCTCGGTGCTGGACCCGTCCCTGTCAGGCTCGAGCCCGAACACCGCGGACTGGCCGCTGTCGAAAGTATAAGTGCCCATCGCGAGCGAGAGGGTATAGAATCCGTCCCCATCGCCGCTCCAGCCCCAGTTGATGGAAATCTTGCCCTCGGCGGTATCGTAGCCGTCGCAGACGAACTGATGGCCAGCATCCTGACCGGAACTGCCGCTATCGACACCGCTGTAAATGACAGGCCTTCCGTTGTCGATATCCTCCACTATCATGTTGATCCATTCTTCGGCAGAATAATTTTCGCGGTAGCGGAGGACCGCAGCCTTGGAATAACCCATATACTCGGTAAGCGCGGGGACGATACTCTCGCTGAAGGCACCGGAACCGCCGGTACTGTAGTCCATCTGCACCATCATGCCGCAATCGGCCATGAGTTGTGCCACCGCATTCTTCTGGGCCGTCGTCGAAGAACTTCTGTAAGACATGAGCATGTTGTCCCAATCGTAAACATGTTCCTCGATGTTCGCACCCGTCACGTAATAACCGTAAGAGGAGGTAGTATATGACGGGATTGTACCCGTACCGTGCTCGGGCCACCCGTGGTATTTGAGAGTTATCGCCATGGCCGTGGCGACGCAGCCGGTATACAGGTTGGAAATCCCGGAGGTCGCTGTCTTGCTCCTGAAAACGTAGTTCTTGAGATAATTGTTGTACGGAGAACCCTGGTCCCATTTGGCGGTGGTGAGCTGCACCTTGCCGCCTGCCCTGGTCTTGATGCGCACGGGGTTGGCCCAACGGTCACGCACGGCCTCGGTCGCCTTTACACCGTCGATGCGTGCCTGGAGTATATCCTTCTGCATCGATCCCATCCACCAACGGAGGTTGGAGGGCATGCCCTCATGCTTGAAAGCGCCGGTATCGTTGTAGGCCAGTATAGGCGTAGCGCAATCCTCACCGGATACGATCACCCAACCGCCTCCTTTGACATTGAAGACATAGAAAGCCGGGGCGCCGGCAGTTCCGTCCTGCAAACCGCTTCCGTCCCACACCATGGTGAGGTCTTCGGTCTCCATGAACTGTTTCGCGACCGAGAGGGCGGTTGCATACGGAACCTCATCGGCGAGAGCGCTGAGGCCGAGGAACAGAGGGAATATTGCAAATAATATCTTTTTCATATCCGAAAGCGCTTATTTTGTGGTGATGATGAATCCGAGGTTGCTGCCGTCATCGAGTATCCAATACTTGCCGTCTTTCTCTTTCTTGACGGTGAACGAACGGGTGGACGTGCCGTCGGAGTAGCCTGTGATGCCGTAAAGCATCGTTGCGGCGCTGTACGATTTGCCGACCTCAAGGGCTGAAACGCTGAAGGAAACCTCCGCCAGCAGGCCTTCCGAAAGGCACTGGAGACGGAAGACGACGTTGCCCGAAGGAGCGAAGGCGTACTGGTCGCTTCCGGTGCTGGCCGCTCCGCTGCGGATGTCGTACTGATAGATGGGGGTCACCACATCGTTGCCTGCGTTGTAGTTGTACACGCCCAGGGCGGTTTCGTCGAGGAATACGCTGAGTTCCTTGAGTTCCGGACCCGGTTCCGTCTTTTCGACCTTGCGGTATACGGCTACCGTGGCATCGGCGGTGTTGCTGCAGCCGAAGGAGCTGTCGTCGGCGATGTAGTAAATTGAATTATACTTCCTTGTACCCTGTGCGACGATGCTGGCGCTGCCATCGGAAGAAATGGTGAACAGCCAGGATGCGTTGGCGGTAACCGAAGAAGATGTATTGATATAATTGTAGCTGCTGCTGGCGGCGGCGATATAGGCGGATCCGGTATACAGTGCGAAAGAGCCGTCCGCGCTCCCGGCCGCCAGAGTAAAGACCTGGACGTCGGAAGAAGGCTCGGCCGAAAGGACGCTCTTGTCGGCGGACTTGGAAATCGCGGATGCCTTCATATGATTGCTGCCATTGAGCTCCGTGCCCATAGCGAAATCGTTCGCAGCGTCGGCAATGATGATCTCATCCCCCTGGGACAGGGTTGAAGCATCCGTCACAAGCTGCCATTCGGTATAACCTGCGGCGCCGTCGAGCGTGCCGAAATTCATCACCTTGCCGGCCGTGGCGGTGAAGGAACCACCGGTCGCCCTCATCTTCTTGTCAGTGAAGGTGATATAGATTGTGAACGAGGAATACTTGGCGGGATTGGCCGCGAAATAATAAGTACCCGGCCCTGTGATGCCGTCAATGACCGCTTTGCTGCGGCTCTTGTCGTAAGTCACGTCGAGGGAGCCGTCGGAAGCGAAACCTATCTTAGTGTTACCCGAAGTGCTTATGCCCTCGGCCTCGAACTCGAGCTTGGTGATATTGGACGACAGTATCGACATCTTCATCACGGCGAATACATGATGGAAGTTGAAAGTGTCGCCGGAGGTCGTGGACGCTATCAGGTCCGCCTCACCGAAGCTGCCTGCAGTGACGGCCGCCGGGAGAGCTACCGAAAACTGTTTCGCGGAGGTGTTGAACGAAGGTGCGACGCTGCCGTAACCCGCGATCGCATAGTACGGGGCGCTGCCGAGCGTACCGTCGGAGGTGAAGGTGAAGTCGCTGCAGTCTGCGGTGACCGTGAATTCTTCGGATTTGCCGGCCGCATCGTAAACGGTAATCTTGTCGCCGGCCGCCCAAGTGACCTTGCCATCGCTGATGGCGGTCCTGCTTGAACCCAGGCTGGCGTGGAAAGTAAGCGGCGTTGCCGGGGATGGCGTCAGTTCATCGACGCGGGCGCATGATACGGCGGCTGACACGGCCGCAATGCACAGAAGGATGCTTGTCTTTTTCATATTCATGCGTGATTACCAGATATACTCCCCTTCTTCCATATCGTCGATACGGCCGTTGCCGCTGGTTTCGAGCAACATGGCATCGTCCGGTGCCATCTCGATAACCAAAACCTTTGGTGCCACATAAGATGTGGTTGACTTAAATGACATAATATAACGGTTTATGAGAAATCAGGCTGCAAATTTAAAAAACTGCAACGCCTTTTCCAAAAGAAAAATCACTCTGTTATGCCGGAGACACTGTCATTGAACAGGCCGAAGCCGTTGAGCACAGGACACGCGAGGGCGCTTTTGATGCGGACTTTTACCGCTCCAGTCGTAACAGCAGGACCGAGGATGATACGCTTGTATCCTATGGTACTCTTGGTGCCGTTCCCCCAGGGAATCCAGTCTTTGCCTGATTTTACCAGGATGTCGAAACTCTCCACCCTCTGACCGAGAGGAATGTATTCCTGGAGCATGACGCGGTTGAATGTCTTCTCACCGTCCAGGATGAATTCCAGTTCCGCTTCGGTAACCCCGTCATCGGTACAGAAGTAACTGTCGTAATCCCCGTCAAGCATGAAACGGGGACCATACAGGCTGTCGTCGTTGCCGCGGATACTGCTAGCCCTGGAGACGGCCCCTGCCGCGAGATTATCTGCGAAGACGGCTTTCCTCATCTTCGTAAACTCTTCTATCACAGACTTTTCCTCATCGTCAATCACGCCCCTGGCCGAGGGCGGCACATTCATAAGGAAAACCGAATTCCGGCCTACCGTCTTGTAATAAATGTCCATCAGGTCTCGGGCGTTTTTCCTCGGG
>ONSD01000065.1 GCA_900320385.1 uncultured Bacteroidales bacterium | reverse complement strand
CCGGCGTTCGCAGGGATCTGCGGCGCGCTGAAGCCTTCGGGGGCATCTTCGGAATAGACTCCCTTGATGGGATTGGCTATGACTCCGCCGCCTCCGGGACTCATTCCGTTGGAACTGATGGAGAGGAACTGGTAGCCGTCTGGATCGACGAACCACCATTTGCCTTTAACCTTCCTTACGCTGAAGTATCCTGTGGCCTTCGTCTTGCGCCTGAGGTCTCCGCCGTACTGCGAAAGGGTAGTGTTCCTGAAAGCCGCTATTGCGGCGTCTTCCTTAGCCCATTCAGCCTTCAGTTCGGCTTCGGAATGCACCTTGCCCTCGAATTCACCGAGGTTCCACTGCCCGAACGAATCGACAGCAGGGATGGTGCTCAGATATTTGTCGCCGGGATCTCCCACCGTAAGATAAGCCTTTGCGATGCGTATCTCTTCGTCACGCACCGGCATGTGCATGCGCAGGCCGAGGGAATCCACCCCAACCAGCTTGCTGCGGGTGCCATGGTCGATGTTTATGTAGGTCAGGGGGCGGCGGTGGTTGTAGGTTGCCGCAAGGTCGTGTGCGCCTGCTGGCAGGTCACGGAAGTATGTCAGGGGGATGGCTGTGCGTATCCAGCCTTTGGGAGCATAGAATATGAGCCGGAGTTCGTTGTATCCGTCATCGGTGTTCAGTCCGAGATATACCCTCTGCGCCGTGCTGCTGGTCATTTCCAGGACCAGGTAATTGTACGGGCTCCAGTCGCTGGGGAAGTCGGGATCGAATTCCTTCAGCGATACCTTGTGTCCCGCCATGGTCCTGGTCTTGTCGAACTTGAAGCATACCGCTTCTTTTTCCGGTACTATGGTCAGCCTGTCGCCGGAATCGTCGACGTCGCGTATCACAGGCCGGCGTCCCGGGAATTCATCACGTTCGTCCACCCAGTGCATGCACAGTTTCAGGTCGCCCTCGAAGGTGCGGAAGAGCATGCCATGGCCTCCATTGTCACTGAAAAGCGGGGCCGGTTCCTGTATCCAGGGGCCTTTCACGCTGCCGGAAGCGGAGTATGCCACTCCTATCGAATACCTCTCTTTACCCCATGTCGACCAGAGCATGCCGAGACGTCCTGTCTTGGTCCTGAAGACCCACGGTCCGTCGGTGACGTTGCCGCCTATATCCTTTCCGTTGGTCTTTTCGCCGAGTTCGAGCATCTCGCCGGACCATTTGGCGTCGGAGGCCTTGAAAAGGGTTACGGGCTTTTCGGTGGGCACCCCCAGGTCGTCCGGGAGACGCACAAGTTCCATCGTCCCGTCTACGGTCTGCAGCCATTCGTGGCAGAAGACCATGTACGGGACACCGTTTTCTATCCACAAGGTCCCGTCAAGTGCCGCCCAGTCATCGGGAGTGTGGGCCCTGTTGCCGGTAAAATCCCTGAAAGGTCCGCGCGGAGAGTCAGCCACATATATCTGGGTGGCGCGGTGGGGGATGTCGCCGCGGCCTGGTATGGTTTCGATCGTTTCGCTGCTGTGCGACGTGGTAAAAAGATAGTATCTGCCTTTATAATAGTGCATTTCAGCGGCCCAGCTGGGAGCCCTCGAGCCGGCCCAGTGGCTGTCCGTGAAACGCATCACTTCGAAAGGCTCCGTCCAGTTGACCAGGTCCTTGCTCGCCCTGGACATCACCCGCCCGCCACCTCCGGTCGAATACATGTAGTAGGTGTTGTCGGTGGGGTCGGGATAGATAAAGGGATCGCTGCAGCGTATGCTGGAGATGGGTACGTTGTAAACCTCCTGCGCGAGCGACGGAAGCGCCGCGCAGAAGGCTGTGAGTATCGTCAACAGTGTTTTTTTCATTGGCATTATCGTCTTGTGGCGGGTTTGACTGCAAATGGTACCTGGAAGGACTCGGTGAATCTGCCCTTCTTGAGATCGACCTGCAGGCAGGTGCCGAGCAGGGTCTCCGGATCGGTCTTGAGCTTCATCACATAGTGCTGCCTGTCAGCACCCTTCTCAAGCGGGAGCACCACCTTCCTGCCGTTCTTGGGGTCGGTCCATGTGACGGTGCCGGTGACACCTTCGTCGAGGGGTTGGTACAGGTTTATCGGAGTGGCTCCCGGCGTGGCGTTGACGACGCCGAGCGGGAAAGACCATTTCGCCCAGGCGACGGATGATGCGTCTGCGGCATCCTTGTCGGTTGCTTCGAGCGCAGCCTTGTCCGGGAATGCTCCGGAGCCCCGGTATTCGAATGCGCCTACGTCCGGTTTCCCGTCTTCAAGGGGATTGCCGAAGAAATCGCGGCAACCGGCGGAGGGGATGTACATACCGGCGTTGATAAGGGGAGAGTCAGCCTTGAGCTCATACCCGCCGAGGGTACAGAGACCGGTGCCGCCCGTGCCTGGGGCTACCAGTCCGGGATCCTTCACAATGGCCTCGGGATCGTCGGGCAGACCGTTCTTCCATGGGCCGTAGTAGCAGTTGTGGAGGAAGATGGAACCTGCCGGAAGGTCGGGCCTGGTCTCTTCATCGAAGGAGCGGTCCCAGGCATAGCCCGTAGAGTACTCATAACGGAAGCGGCCCTGTCCGGTTGCGTAGAAGATGTTGTTCCAGAAGTGTGCGCCCAGGTCGTTGACATCCTTGGCCGATTCGGCGAAGTCGCCACGGAAGAAGTCCAGGTCGAGGATGCCGTGGTCGACGTAGAACACGTTGTTGTAGAGCATGTTCCCATCGTTCTTAAGGCTGCCCTGCATCTGTACCAGATGGGTCTTGTCATTCTCGGAGATGTTGTAACGGGCAACGTTCTGGAAGATGTCGTACATCAGCAGCAGGAAACCGTGGTTCTCCTTGCTGTAATTGTACTGGGCGATGCAGCGCTTGCAGTAGAAGTCGAAGTCGTAGGCGAATCCGTCGCCGTTG
>ONSD01000120.1 GCA_900320385.1 uncultured Bacteroidales bacterium | reverse complement strand
TGGCGAGGTAGCTCAGCTGGTTAGAGCGTCGGATTCATAATCCGGAGGTCGTGGGATCATGCCCCACTCTCGCTACAGAAAGCCCACCGGCATCAAGCTGGCGGGCTTTTTGCATTAATCGGTGCGTGCAACCAATTTTTTTAATACCTTTACATCCATGAAACTTCGTCACTTATTCATTTTAGCGCTCGGTGCGGCAGCAGCATGCCTCACCTCGTGCAAGAAGGACAACGGCCCAGCTGCCGTCACCGACATGGAAGAAGCAGCCGGCAAGTACATCATCACCGACAAGACCAGTCCCCTGCAGTCTGTGGAACTCACCCGCAGCGGAGAATACATCATCACCCGCAACAAAGCTGAATCGAAGGGTAGCGAGGATAATACGGATGACCTCTGGCTATTCGGGAAATTCACCGTGAAGGACGGCCTCTACACCCTCAACGGCTTCGGAGAACTCCTGATCGAAAGCCTCGGCAACGGCAAGTTCAACCTCAACATCGACAGCAACGAGCCTTGGGACAGAGTGGTCGTAAGCGCTACTGCCGCATCCTCGGTCGTCAAGACCGAACTCGACCGCAGGCTCTGCCGCCACTGGAACTTCGAAAAGACCCACTTCAACCTGAAGGTCAACAACATCCAGTACGTCGACTTCGAACTCCCGGGCTGCAACTTCTCGCAGTGGATCGAAAAGACCCAGGACCAGGACGGAAGCAACGGCCTTGACGAAAAGGTCGAAGGCCTGGTGTTCACCGAAAACGGTTCGCTCGTAATCCTTTATGACAACTCGAAGATCAACGTCGGCAGCTGGCAGTGGAGCAACAATGCCGACGGCACCCTGTCCTGCAACTGGGACACCCAGTACTCTTCGACTTTCAAGGATTACCGCTTCAACGGCAACATGACGGTCGGCTTCACCGAAAGCCAGAACGGCAATGCTGACAAATGCACCATCGTGCGCAGCTACACCAGCACTTACCGCAAGGGTTTGCTCGGATTCATCGAGAAAGTCACCGAGGTAGCAGTAACTCTCACCTACTACATGGTAGCTGCCGAATAACAGCCACCCTGCACGCTTTTACAGCAACGCCGCTATGTCCTTTTCGAAAGATTCGGGCGTAGCGGTTGGTGCGTAGCGCTTGATGCGCGAGCCGTCACGCGAGATGAGGAACTTAGTGAAGTTCCATTTGATGGAACTGCCGAGCAGGCCCCTGGTCTCTCCCTTGAGGTACTTGAATATGGGATGTGCGTCTTTGCCGTTGACGTTGACCTTGGACATCAGCGGGAAGGTGACACCATGGTTGATGCGGCAGAATTCCGCTATCTCGGCATCGGTGCCGGGCTCCTGGTGTGCAAACTGGTCGCAGGGGAAGCCGATTATGACGAGTCCGCGGTCCTTATACTTCTGATAGAGGGCTTCGAGCCCGTCGTACTGGGGAGTGAAACCGCACTTGGAAGCGGTGTTTACGATAAGCAGGACCTTCCCTTCGTACTGCGAGAAGTCCACTTCGGCGCCCTTGTTGTTAAGGGCCTTGAAACGGCGGAAAATCAGCGCTGTATCAGCACGACAGCCCACACCTGGCAGCCTTCTCCCCTGCCCACGAAGCCGAGCTGCTCGCTGGTAGTCGCCTTTATACTCACACAGTCGGTCCCGACGCCCAGGATCGGGGCCAGGGTGGCGCGCATCGTATCGATGTAAGGCCTGACCTTGGGGGCCTGGAGAGCTATGGTTATATCTGCATTTATCACTTTCCAGCCTCCGGCGGAGAGCATCTCCATCACCTTGCGCAGAAGGATCTTGCTGTCGATGCCGCTCCACTCGTCGGAAGTATCCGGGAAGTGCTTGCCTATATCCCCCATGGCTGCAGCGCCAAGAAGGGCGTCGCAGAGGGCGTGGATGGCCACGTCGCCGTCAGAATGGGCCACGAAGCCCATCGCGCTTTCTTCGATCTGCACGCCCGCGAGGTACATGGGCAGCCCCATCGCGATGGCGTGAACGTCATATCCTTGTCCTATCCTGATTTCCATATCGCGAATATAAGGAAAAAAGGTCAAACTACCCGTGCCTGCCTATGGCCATTACCGCCGCGTCGAATTCTTCCTTGGGACAGGCGGCCGAATTGCGGATCTTGACTTTGTAGTTGTATATCGTCCTGACGGAGTAACCCAGCAGCCTCGCTATCTCGCCTGCATCGTCGATGCCGAGACGCGTGAGCGCATAGATACGCAGTTCCGTCGGGAGGGTGATGCTTCCGTTTTCGGGAAGCAGATGGAAGCGGGCGTCCTCTTCGAGGAGGGCGTTGAAATCCTCGACGAAAGTGGGGAACATGCCGAGGAACGTACGGTCGAACAGTTCATGGAAACGCTTCATCTCCACTTCTGAGATCCGGGAGAGCCCAAGGTCCTTGATCACGTCGCCGGTCTTGCCGTAGCGCAGTTTCCTGATAATTTCGGACTGACTCTTTTTCTGCTTGTCTATCCAATCGGCCTGCCTGGATAGGAATTCCGTTATATATTTCTCCCTCAGGGCGTTCGCCTCGGCAAGAGCGGCTTTGGTGCGGGCCTGTGCCCGGGATGCCCTGGCAAGGGACGCGAGCACGAATATGAGGATGAGCACCAGCACCGACAGCGCAGAGATCAGCAGGAATCTGAGTTTGCGGGCCTTGGTCTGGTGGTCGACGAAAGCCTTGTGTATGCCAGGAAGGCGGCTGGATATCTGCCAGGAGCGCAGCTTGCCATTGTAATACAGCGCATCTTCGAGGCAGCGCTGGATATAGGAGAACGCCCTGTTCGGGTACTTGTCGGCAACGTCCTCGGCTACCAGCATGAGCGAAGTATAGTCGCGGTTCAGGTTGAGCATGTCGGACTTGGCCGAACGGATTTCCCAAAGCAGCTTCTCAGTGTCGCGGCCGAGTTCCCCGACTATGATGGATTTCATGTAGGAGACATTGCCGTAGCCGACCGACCCGATGTCGAGATCCTGAAGGATTTCGTTGGCCGCCATGTCGGCCTTGCTGAAGCTGCCCTGCCGCATGTACATCTGGACCCGCGCCAGCTTCCATGAGAAGGAGCCTGGGCGGCAGAACGAAAAGGCCTTGGCTATGTAATCGGAACTCCTCTGCAGCATACGGTAGCCCTCCAGCGAAGCAGCATTGTCTTCGAGTTCGCGGGAGAGGGTGTAGAGAGCCATATAATACCGCCTGCTCTTTTCGTCAGTGAAAGAGGAGGTATCGATGCCCGAGAGGATATCGTAGGCTTCGAGGTAATAGCCGGCCGAAGAAAAATTGGTCGCCAGGGATATCCTTACCGATTCGGCGAGGTCTGCATCCCCCACTTCTTCGGCATGCCGGTTCTGCCGCTCAAGATAGAAGATCAGCGAATCGAACTGGTAGCCTCCGTACTCATCCACAAGCTGGGAATAAAGGCCCAATCCGGTCAAAGTCTGGATCCTCTGCAGTTTCTGCTCATCCTTCGGAGGCCTGGAAGCTATTATCGCATCCAGTTCCGTGAGTTCCTGCCGTATCTGACGGTCGTAGTCCGTCTCCCTTCGGCAAGAGAGACAGACCACGGCCAAAAGTAGTATCAGAAACGGTATCCTACGCATCCTGCAGCAATAGTTCAGCGAACCTTCATCGCATAGAGCGAGCGCTCCGTAGTGATGAACAGCGTGCTGCCGTCTTTGCCTCCGAAGGCCAGTGAAATCGGCCTTTCGGGCACGTGGACGCGACGGACCAGGGTGCCGTCGGCATCGAATACGATCACGTCACCGTCAGCTACGTACATCCGTCCGTCGGGCCCGCATACCTGGCTGTACTGCGAGAACGGGCAGAAGACGCTGCCGCCCGAGAGCGAGCCGTCCGCATCGACGTCGAAACAGACAAGCGTCTTGTTCATCTCGTTGGCTATGAATGTCTTGCTGTCCTTGCCGGGGAATACGGGCGTGAGGGCGCTGCAGCGGAAGAGGTCGAAGGTCTGCGGGATAATGGTGACTCCGTCGACCGCTACGAAACTCTTCTCAGGGACAGCCGTCGCCACGGGGAGGAAGTCGCCTCTCCAGCGGCTGGAAGGATGATATACCTTGCGTGGATTGGGGAACTTGGAGGAGGGCTCAAGCGGCAGTGCGTGGAAGGAAGACTCCGGATGATCGGGATCTATCGAATATGCCTTGACCTCCCAGCCTCCGTTGCCCCAGCCGCTATACCATGGATTGTCGTCCGGAAGCGGAATCACGGTTTCCTGTTTTCCGTCAACCATATATCCGGGCTGCGGATCATAGCGGGCAATCACGAGCAGCTTGTCCTGGGTGTCGGTACCCAGCGCAAAGGGCTTCCAGGGGAAGTCGCACACCAGGGATATCCTGCCTGTGGCAGCATCCCAGCGGTAGATCTTGCGCATGCGGTTCTCGCTGAAGTAGACGTTGCCCTTGCTGTCGGAAGCTGCGCCGGCGGCCAGCTCGAATCCCGTCACCAGCTTTGCAGGCTTGAACAGGCCCGGGACTTCGGCGCGCGAAGGCTCGTCGCCGCTGATATGCAGGTGGGCGAAATCCCATGCCGGAACGGGAACCGCCTTGTCCATGTCGTAGACGGTGAATTCGATCACCGGAATGACCTGGGTGTAGCTGTGCATGTTGCGTATGGTGATATCCTTGCTGTCCCATACCCTGTAGCCTATTTCCTTGGGCACGAAGGCGCGGATGACGCGGTACATCCATACGTTGTTGAATTCAAGGCCGCTGCAGCGGGACATGTCCACATTGTGGCAGTCGGGTCCCTCGGTGCCTTCCTCCTCGAACTGGATGGCGTAGAACTTCCAGTTGCTTACATCACTCAGGCGCATTTCGGTGCGGACGTGATGCTCGAGCGACATGGCGTAGATCCTGCCGGGAGTGTCGGTTTCGGTCATGCAGAGGCCGGATGCGGCATAAGTATCTGCGGTCCAGATATCCTTGACGGTTCCGCCGCCGCCGTCCGTAATCCATAGGCTCCAGTACTGGGTGTCCCATGCGAGGTCCTTGCCCTGCGAGTAAACGGGGGCATCGGGAGAACTGACAGGACGGGAGAAGCCCCTGCGGAACTGGGGCGCTGCACCCGGGACGGGCCTGCGCATGGTTCCGTGTCCGCCCACGAACTTGACGTCGTTCAGGTACGAAGACGTGCCCGCGGTCCACTTGCATCCGACCGCCCTGTAATTGTAAGCACCGGCGAAGATGCCTATGCCGTTGAGCATGTTGTCTCCGCCCTTGAAGGTTTCTACCACGGGAACCGGCCCGCCGAATCCGCTGAATGCGGCTTCGCTCTCCTTGAGCACGAACTGGGTGGCGAAAGGATGGAGGCCTATGAGCTTGGTCTTTTCGGCCATCTTCAGGGTCCTGGAAAGCCTGTACCAGCCGGAGGGCACATAGATCACTTCTGCCGAAGCTATGGCCTTCTCGAAGGCATCGGAATCATCGGTCTGGCCGTCGCCAACGGCACCGAAGTCCCTAACATTCACCCACTTGTCCATTGAAGGAAGTTGCGGCAGATCGCGGTCAAGCGCTGCAAGTGCCGCCACCGGGCCCAGTTCGCACTTCTCCATGAAAGCCGGATCGCTGCCAATGCCCTCGATGCCGAGACCGTAAGTGTAGCGGTCTACCTTGTAGGTCTTGGCCGGAGCGGATATCTTGCGTCCGCTCTGCTTGAAGGATATCAGTACAGGCACGTTCCTGCACTGCAGGTCGAAAAGGTTGACCTGGCTGAAGGTATTGTCCTCGACCGACACCTTTACCGCGGCGTCGCTGATATTCTCCAGGAGGACCTTCTCCATATAGAGACGGTCGTGGAGGCCATCGTGCATCTCGAAGGCGACGGGAGTGCCGCGGACCTCCATGCCCACTATGGCCATGCCTATCTCCTTGGAATAGATGGCGGCTTTTTTCTGACCTTCGAAGCGGGTATCCACCAGCATCATGGGCCAGCCGGGCGAGGGTCTGCCCGAATAAATGCCGTACTGTCCGCCGTAGAAGCGCAAGTCTTCCGACTCGTTGCCAACCTCGTAGATGCCGGCGAAACCGTCGCCTATGCTGAAGTCGCAATGGTTGATGAAGCTGTGCTGGGCGAAGTGTGAACGTATGGCCACCGCCGCCGGGTTGCCTTTGTCGATACGGAAGTCGACATTGGAGAACGCGCTGTAGAAGGTTCCCGCACCTGCATCCTGGGGCTGGCGGCCCTCCACGTTGGGGCCACCCGTGAACCAGAACATGTATTTGGGAGCCTCTCCCTGGAATCCGGGGGTGTCCTTGGCCAGATAGAATACCGGGCGCTTTGCACCGTAGCCGATGATCCTCACGGCATTGGGGATGGTGACGGTGCGGCTGATGCGGTATTCGCCCTGGGGTATGAAGAGTATGCCGAAGTTCATCTCCGACTTGACCTTGTCGATGGCGGCCTGGAGGGCATCGGTCACGTCCGACTTGCCGTCGGCCTTGAAACCGAATTCTTCGGGGGTGAAGAAGATGGCGCCGGGGTCTTCAGGCTTCTGCGTATAGACCGAACGGCCTCCCTGCCAGCGTGCTGCATGGACGCTCGTGACGGCCAGCAAGGCCACCACGAGCATGGATATAATCCTTTTCATGGCCACTATTCGTTCCAAAGGTCTGGTACCGGTCCGTGGCCCCGTGCGCTCGAAGGAGCTGAGTTGAAAGGCGCGGCTGTGCCGTTGTGCACGTCATAAAGCACTTTGGCACTGGCTATCATGGCTTCTACCTGCTCCTTGTACGGCCTGTCGGTGACGTCCACGAGGCCGCAGTGGTAGTTTTCACCGTCACGCCTGCCGGTAACGTCCTGGTCCGACCACTGGAAGTAGCCGGTGCCTATCATTGCCGGGTGGGCATAGACCTGTTCGGTATAGTAGCGGTATGCATCGCCCCTTTCCTTTTCGGTATTCACCTGCCAGAGGGCCTGGCCGAGGCCGCGGTCTACGGTACCGAAGTGGTATTCTCCGATGACCATGGGAAGGCCGGTGAGGCGGAATGCCCTATCGAGCATGTCCTTGCCGGGAGCCAGCGAGTACGAATTGAAGCTGAAAGCGTCGAAATTGGACCTGCAGGCCTCGAGGAGGTCGTCACCGAGGGTATCCGGCTCAGCGAACCTGATGCCGAGATTGAGGTGGTTGCGGTCGTATTTGCGGAAGATGGCGTTGACGTCGCGGAGGAAGATCCTGAAGGTCTCGATGATGAAGGCACGCCGGGTAGCATCGGTGTCTCCCTTGGCGGCAAGGTACTTCTTGAGTTCAGCCTTTATCGGCCTGTCTTCGCCGTCGAGGATTATCTGGCAGAGGCGGGGTTCGGAGTTGATCCATGCGGGTTCGTTGCCCACGAAATAACCTATCAGCCACGGATTGTTAACATTGCGGGCGGTGATTGCCTTCATGGACTTGTCGATGGTCTCGAGGTAATCCTTACGGTATACGTCGCACAGGCCCATGAGCTTTCCGTCCTGGCCAAGGCCGCTGAACGAGAGCATGAAAGCCCTGCGGTTCTTGGCGATGATGTCGGCGTTGGACCAGTTCGCGATGGTGTTGATACCCCATTTCTGCATCCTCTTTATAGTCATGTCGATGGCCTTCTCCTTCCAGTCGTCGCCGTAGCGGCGGTAAAGGTTCCAGATTCCGAACTGGGGCTGCACGCGTCCGCCGCGGCCTTCGGGCATCAGGTTTTCGGGCGGGAGTTCGGCATACATGCCCTGGCGCTTGTCGGCGTCACGCACCGATCCGCCGCCGCCGATGCCTATGCAGTCCACTCCGACCGAGAGGAACAGGTATCCTTCCGGGTCGACGAACCACCATTTGCCGTCGATGCATTCGATACGGAAATATCCGGTAGCCTTCACTTTCTTCTGGGTATAGCCGCCGAATCTGGAATACTTGAATTGCGATTCGTCCACCTCTTCGGCCTCCTCGGCCCTCCACTGCTTCTCCAGTTCCTGAACGTCGGAAACCTTGTCCGGATAATCGACGTTGATCTGCTGTCCGAAGGCGTCTATCGCGGGATGGTCCTCCATGTAGAGGTCGCCCGGATCCTCGACGGAGAGGGTGACGTTGCGTAGTTCGAGCGTGGGATTGTTGATGGCCTTGCGCATCCTGAAGCCGATGGAATCGACCCCGTGCAGCGGGCCGCGCTTGCCGCCAAGGTTGATCCAGCCGGTGTAGCGGGGTTGGTTCATGGTCGCGGCCACGTCAAAGGCCGGGTCGGGCAACTCGGTGAAATACCTGAGCGGTATCGCCAGGCGGTTCCATGCATTGGGAACGTAGCTCATGACGCGCACTTCGTTGTAACCCCAGTCGGTGGTGAAACCGAGCTGGAAACGCTGCGAGCTGGAGATCTTGTATTCCAGGACCACGAAATTGTAGGAGTCCCAATCGAGCGGGAGTTCGGGGTTGATGTCTGCGAGGGCGAATTTCTGCCCGGACATTTCCTTGCTTCCGTCGAATTGGATCTTGAAGGTCTTCTGCTTAGGTCCGCACGAGAGTGCGATTACAGGCAGCAGGGCGAGAGCGAGAAGTCTGAGATGTTTCATTCCGTTATGTAGTTAGAGTTGGATTTCGTAAAGTGATGTGCGGGCGGCTGCCACGAGTCTGCCGTTGCGGTAGATGATGGATGCAGGCCTTTCGGGAAGACGGATGGTCTTTTCGAGCTTTCCGCCGGCGTCGTATACGTATATGAGGCCGTCGGCTATGAACACCTTGCCGCCGGGTCCGGGTACGGAGCTGAATTCACCGACGCTTGCGAAGCGCGAAACGGCTTTCACGGATCCATCCGGACCGATTTCGGCCTTATAGGTGCAGTGGTTGTATTCGTCGGCGGTGTACAGGGCCTTGCCGGGTTCACCCATCACGAGGGCGGAAGAACGCAGGAGGTCGTAGTATTCAGGGATGATGGTCTTGCCGTCGGGAGCGACGAAACTGTACTTCGGACGGGAGAGCAGGGTTTCCTCGAAGTCGTGGAGGTCGCGCCAGCGGTGAGAGGGCAGGAAGACTCTTTCCACACCCTTGAGGGAAGCGCTTTCCACAAGCGGGAGTTCCTTTACCGATTCTTCGGGATCCGCCGGGTCGATTGCGAATACCCGCGGCTCGAACCCTGAGTTGCCCCACCAGCTGAAGGTGGTTCCGGCAGCGTCAGGAAGGGTCTTCGCACGAGCTTCTGCCGCATTCCCGGGCTGCGGGACGTACTTGATGCAGACCAGCAGGTTGTCGCGGGTGTCGCATCCCAGCGAGAGGATGGGCCATGGGAGGTCGCATACCAGGGTGACTTTTCCGGTCCCGGCATCGAGGCGGTAGATACGGCGCATGCGCTGCTCGCTGAAATAAACGTTGCCCTTGCTGTCGGCGGTGATGCCTTCGAGGTATTCGAATCCGGTCACTATCTTTTTGATGCCTGCCGACCTGGGTTTGGGAAGCGGGGTTTCTTTGCCTGTGATGCTCAGGCGGGTCAGCTCCCACGGGAATACGGAAAGACCGGAATTGACATCGTGTGCCACCACATCGGTGGTGAGACGCATCTGCGTGAAATTGTGCAGGTTATAGAACTCTATGCCGCTGTTGTCCCCCCACAGGCGCAGGGCCTGGCGGAGCGGGGTTTCTATCCATATCACGCGGAAAAGATACAGGTTGGCGAAGAAGAGGTTGTGGCAATCCTGGATTTCAATCTGCTGGACGTCGGGGCTCTCGCGGAGTTCTTCCTCAAGCTGGAGGCCGTACAGCTTCCAATTGGATACGCCGCGGAGCGTCACTTCGTTGCGGACGTGGTGCTCCACGGAGATCTCATACATCGTTCCCGGGGTATCAGTGTCGCTTATCAGTATGCCGCTGGTGGCATATGTGTCGGCTGACCACAGGTCCTTGAAGACGCCGCCGCCCCCGTTGGTCACCCAGAGGCTCCAGTGCTGATTGTCCCAGGCCTTGTCCTTGCCAAGATATGGAACGGGATTGTCTGGGGTGCTGATGCTCGGCGGGATGCGGGTAATGCGGGGAGTGCTGTCGTCGGAATTCTTGCTCGGGCGCTTCATGGTACCGTGGATGCCGAGGAACTTGACGTCGTTCAGGTACGAACCGGCGCCTGCCTGCCACTTGATTCCCACGCCGCGGTAGTTGTAACCGCCTGTGTTGATGCCTATGCCCGAAACGAAGTTCTTGCCTCCGCAGGGAGTCTCCAGAAGCGGCACGGGAGCGCCGAAGCCGCTGAAAGCGGGAGTACTCTCATGCAGGACCAGCTGGGTGGAGATCGGGTTAAGGCCAATCAGCGCCGTGTTCTCACGGAGGGTTATGGTGCCTGTTACGACGTAATCGCCCTGCGGGACATAGATGACGTCATACTTCTCTATCGCCTTGCGGAAGACCTCGGTATTGTCGGTTGCATTATCGCCGACCGCGCCGAGGGTGGCGATGTTCACCCAGCGGTCCATCGAAGGGATGGCCGGGATATCGTCCTCGGGAAGGGCAGGAAGGCGGTCGAGAGAGGTCATGTTGCAGATGCCGCGGAACTCCGGCTCGGCAGCCATGTCGTCCTGATGCAGGCCGAGAGTGAAGGAATCGATGCGGTAGACCTTGGCAGGAGCCTTGACGGGGGCGCGGCCGTTCCGGTAGCGTACGGCAACGGGCACCTTGCTGCAGGAGGTGTTGAGGATACTGACCTGATTAGGGCTGAGGTCGGGTTCGCTTACCACGATGGCGGCATCGGAGATGTTCTCGAGTATGCAGTCCTCCATGAAGAGCTTGTCGTGCCTGGCCGGGTCGATCTCGAAAGCGACGGGGGTGTTCTTCACCCTCATCCGCTTTATTATCCATCCTCCCTCCTGGCTGCGGACAGCGGCCTTGCGCTGGCCTTCGAACTCGGTGTTGAGCATGGTGAACTGCCAACTGGGAGAAGTCTTGGTAGTGTAGATGCCGTAATCTCCTCCGAAGAAGCGTACATGGTCCATCTCATTCCCAACGTCGAAGAGGCCGGCTTTGCCGCTTCCGATGTTGATGTCGCAGAAGGAGATGAAGCAGTGCTGGGCATAATGGGTACGCAGTGCTACCGCGCAGGGATTTCCCTTGCCGATGCGGAGATCGATGTTGGTGAGTGCACTGTAGAAAGTGCCGGCGCCCGCATCTCGCACATACTTCTCGTCCCTCACAACGCCGCCGGTGAACCAGAACATATACTTCGCTTCTCCTTTATCGGAGGGGTCGGCGGTCTGGAAGCCGGGAGAATTGTCAGCCAGGATGAATTCGGGACGGCGCTTGCCGTAACCGATAAGCCTGATGGCGTTGGGGATGTAGATGGTATTGGAAATAATGTACTTTCCTTCGGGAATGAAGACGATTCCGAAGTTCTGTTCTTGCTTTAAGTCATTGTTAGTCGCTTGCAGGACAGCGGTCACGTCCGTGCCGCTCTGTGCCTCAAAGTATACGGCATACGGATCATCAGGCCTCTGGGTGTATACCGAAGATGACGGTTTCGGGGCGCCGGAGCTTTGCACGGGATGCAGAAGCAAAAGGGCGGAAGCCACCTGCAGAATCAACAGGAATGATTTATTATGCATGGTTCTGATTGGTTAAATTGGTTCATATGCGTTATCAAAAACAAAAATATAATAAAATACTGTAATTTTTATGTTTTTCAACATTTAAAGTAAATGGACGAAAACCACATACTTTTGATTCATAAATAATTATGACAATTTAAAGTAATAAAAAAGTAAATTGTTTTCACGCCATTTTGCCCCTTTGCGCAGCCTGTAAGGCGCTTTGTGAACCCTGTGGTTCCTATTTTTCTGAATTATTGTTAAATTTGTGGAGAAACTCAGATACCATGGCAATATTCGATTTCTTCGGCAACACCGAACATAAAGTGTTCGACTACAAGCCGATATACTATGACAAAGAGGCCGATGAGCGCCGCCAGAAGTTCGGCGCCGTCGACGGCAGGCTTGAAAAGGAGAAGGAAGACGGCACTTACGTACCGGGCTCGTACATAAGGGGGTCTCTGCGCGACGGCAACTATCAAAGACGTCGTACGGGTGCCACCGTCGCACAGCGCCTGATCGGCGTCGTGGGGCTCGTCCTTTTCATAATCATACTGTTCCTCTTCATAAAATTCTATTCCATCCTCTAGGCGAAATGGGCAAATTGAAGATTCTGCCGGCCCAGATCGCAAACATGATCGCGGCCGGGGAGGTTGTGCAGCGCCCTGCATCGGTTGTCAAGGAACTGATGGAGAATGCCGTGGACGCAGGCGCAAGCCAGGTCAGCGTCGTAGTGACGGATGCAGGCCGCACCCTCATACAGGTGATCGACAACGGTTGCGGCATGTCGCCGGCCGATGCGGTCCTGTGTTTCGAGCGCCATGCGACCAGCAAGATAACGACTGCCGACGACCTAAACGGAATCCTCACTTACGGATTCCGCGGAGAGGCCCTGGCGAGCATCGCAGCCGTGGCGGAAGTGACGCTCAAGACAAGGCGCGCGGGCGACGACACCGGCACCCGGGTCACCGTGAACGGATGGAACGAAGTGAAGTCTTCCTCGGTCGCGGCTCCGCAGGGCAGCAACTTCGAAGTACGCAACCTCTTCTACAACACCCCGGCACGCCGCAAGTTCCTCAAGAGCGACAGCGTAGAACTGAGGCATATTATCGACGCCTTCACAAGGGTGGCCCTCACCAGCCCCGACATAGCATTCTCGCTCCGCTCGGGTGACCGTGACCTGTTTGTGCTCAAAGCAGCCAAATCGCTGAAATTCAGGATACTCGACCTTCTCGGAAGCAATGTGGTGGGCGATATAGTCGATCTCCACGCAGAGACATCGGCGGTAAATGTGGACGGCTTTGTCGGAAGTCCCGAAAGCGCCAAAAAGGCCCTGGGCAACCAGTACTTCTTCGTAAACGGGCGATATTTCCGCAGTCCTTATCTGCACAAGGCGGTGATGAAGGCGTACGAAGACTTCATCCCCGAAGGAGTCACCCCGTCCTACTTCATCTGGCTGCAGTGCGACCCCCACAGCGTCGACGTGAACATCTCCCCCACCAAGAGCGAGGTGAAGTTCGAAGAAGACACAGTCATCTTCCAGATACTATACGCCTGCATCAAGGAAACCCTCGGCCGCAATGCATTCGGCGGGGGGATAGATTTCGAGGCGGGAGCCGGCATCGAGCTCCCGAGCATAGGGAAAAGCTATGAGGCATACAAAGGTTCCGCCGGCGCACCGGTCCCCGAACTGGACCCCGACTACGACCCGTTTGCGGTGAATTCCGATTTCGACAGGCAGTCCGGGAGCGACGCTCCGCAGACCGAAGACGCCGCGCAGTGGCATGCCCCGCAGTGGGAAGGGGAGAAAAAGCAGGATTACGGAAAGCTCTTCGACAGCCTCAGGCAGGAGAGCAAAGTACTGATAATCAAAGGGAAATATCTTATCACCCCGGCCGCTTCGGGCATCATGGCGGTGAATGTAAGGAGGGCGCGGGAACGCCTGCTGTACGACCGTACGCTCAAGGCCCTCTCCCGCAACGACCATATCACCCAAACCGCGTTGTATCCGGTTCAAGTCCAGGTAGGCACGTCGGCCAGACTGCTGTTCGAAGAGAACGCCTCTACCCTGGAGGCCCTGGGATTCGACATAGCTCCGTTCGGGACCGACACCGTGGTGGTCAACGGAGTGCCGGAAGGATTCTCCTGCGAAGAAGGGAAGGTGCAGCAGATGGTCCAGGATCTGGTCCTGGTGCTGTCGGAAGACTCTGCATCGCTTCCCGAGAGGCTTCAGAGTTCGCTGGCCGCCAAATTCGCAACCCTCGGATCGATGAATTCGGCTGACATTACGTCACCGGCCGAAGGGCAGGCACTCATTGACACGCTTTTTGCAAGTGAAAACGCTGAATTCACTCCAGGAGGGCGCAGGATAGTGGCGATTATCCCGATGGAAGATTTAGACAAAAGGTTTTAGAGAATGCCATACTACCAATACCAGAGACCCGGTTTCTTGAGCAACGTCCCTAAGGTGATCAAGAACCTGCTGATAATCAACGTGCTCATGTTCGTAGCCACGCTTGTGAACCAGAGGTTCATGATCTCCACCTTCGGCCTTTTCTACCCCACTTCGGAATACTTCCGCTGGTGGCAGCCGGTCACGCACATGTTCATGCACGGAGGATTCTGGCACATCCTTTTCAACATGTACACCCTCTTCATCTTCGGCTGCGTGGTCGAGAGGATGATAGGCTCCCGAAAATTCCTCATATTCTATTTCGTATGCGGACTCGGGGCAGCAGCGGTGCATCTGGGTGTCCAGGCCTTGCAGGCGCATGCATTCATGAACCAGCTTGCCCAGGGCGTTCAGAGTGCCGCGGTTTCATATGCACAGCTCAAGATGACACCGACAGTAGGAGCTTCAGGAGCCATCTACGGCGTACTCATCGCATATGCCCTGCTTTTCCCCGACAGCAGGCTCACCCTCCTGTTCCCCCCGGTCTCCCTTTCGGCGAAATGGATGGTGATCATATTCGCGGGCATTGAACTCATTACCGGAATTACCGGCACCGCCGACGGCATGGCACACTTCGCCCACCTGGGCGGCATGCTCTTCGGCTGGCTGCTCATTACTTACTGGAGAAAACACGGAACCTTATTCGACAGAGATGGAAGAGACTTTTAAGGAGGTCATAACCTCAGCGCTCGACGTCCTCAAGAAGGGCGGAGTGATCCTTTATCCCACCGATACGGTATGGGGACTCGGCTGCGACGCCACCAACGAAGAGGCTGTGCAGCGACTGTTCGAGATCAAAAAGCGCCCCGGCGCCAAGTCCATGGTGCTCCTTGCATCCGACATGGACATGGTGGCCCGCTTCGTCCGCAAGATTCCGGACATAGCCATAGACCTCGTCGAGGTCAACGACAAGCCGATGACGATAATCTATCCCGGAGCGGAGCACCTCGCGCCTTCCACCGTGGCTGACGACGGCTCGGTGGGAATACGCATCCCGGTCAGCAACTTCTGCCTGGAACTCATACGCCGCTTCCGCAGACCAATTACATCCACTTCGGCAAACATCTCAGGCGATCCCACACCCCTTGAATTCGACGACATCCCCGCCGAGATACGCGATGCCGTCGATTACGTGGTGCCCCCGGAAATCCTGGAAGACAAGATAGCCACCGGACATCCTTCGCAGATAATCAAGGTCGAGGTAGACGGACGCGTGAAGGTCATCCGCGACTAACGAATGGAACTCTTTTACTCACAGGACATCGACGCCGGCCATGTGGTTCTCGGCGAAGAAGAGGCGGCACACTGCGTGAGGGTGCTGCGGCACCGCGAGGGAGACGGAATCGACGTGATCGACGGCCGCGGCACGCTTTACCGCTGCGTGCTCACCCACGTCGGCACCGGAACCGGTAAGTCCCGGCCGAGCGCCGAGGCGCGGATAGTTTCCTGCGAGAAAGACTGGGGTGCCCACCCCTACCTGCTGACGCTGGCAGTGTGCCCGACCAAGAACCCCGACCGCTATGAATGGATGGCCGAGAAAGCCGCAGAGGCCGGTCTGGACGTCCTGGTACCGGTAATCGGCGAGAGGTCGGAGCGGCGGGTGCAAAAGACGGACAGGCTGCAGAGGGTGCTCCTTTCGGCAGCCAAACAAAGCCTTAAAGCAGCGGTGACCCAGGTCGCGGAACCCGTCAGCGTAATGGATTTCATAAAAGAGGCCAGGGATGGACTCAAACTCATAGCCTACTGCTCCGATGAGGTACAGGCTAGGGATTCGATTACCGAAGCGCTCAGCCGCTTCTTTGCCGGCAACGGGGATACCGCTCCGGGCAAACCGCGGATAACGGTCCTGGTAGGGCCCGAAGGCGATTTTTCGCCGGAAGAAGTGCGCGCAGCCATAGGGGCCGGTTACGTGCCCGTGCACCTGGGACCATCCCGGCTCCGCACCGAAACCGCAGGCCTCCTTGCCGCCACGGCGACATACCTCGCAGCCATGGATGCCACTCCCGGCAAAGCCTATCAATCCGAATGACTTACAATAAACGCATACCGCTCCTGGCCGGAGTCCTGGCAGTCCTGCTGCTTACAGGCTGCCGGCCCGGTTACGTGCAGCTCACCGGCTATGCCCAGGGCGGGACATGGAGCGTCAAATATAATGCAGCAGGGGTAAAGGCCAGCCCGGAAGCGGTGCAGAAGGGAGTGGAAGCCATACTCACCACCATCGACACCACCCTCTCCGGCTACAACAAGGCCTCGCTCCTGAGCCGCCTCAACTCAGGCGAGTGCATCTCCCCCAACCGCATGCTTACAGACATGTACGATTACTGCTACCGCCTTTGGGAAGAAACCGGAGGCGCGCTGGACATTGCCGCCGGACCGGTTTTCGACGTATGGGGCTTCGGTTTCAGCAGCGACTCGCTGCCGGATGCGGACCGTATAGCGGACGCACTCGCCCGCAGCGGAATGGGCAGATTGGTTCCCAGGATGGAAGACGCCCTGGATGCGGACGGACAGCTGGACGGTCCGCGGCTGATCGCAGGCTCTTACGATCCCGATTCCATAAAGGACGAATTCTATTATCCACGTCTGAATTTCAATGCCGTGGCTCAGGGTTACAGTTGCGATACCGTGGCTTCTTATCTCAATTCGCTGGGAATCAAAGATATGCTGGTGGATATAGGCGAAATCAGCTGCCGGGGGCTGAACCCTTCGGGAAAGCCCTGGCGCGTGGGGGTGGACCGTCCCACCGACGGCAATGACCGTCCCGGTGCCGACCTCGACGGTATTTGGGAAAGCGCCGGCACCCTTGAAAGCCAAGGCATTGTCACCAGCGGCAACTACCGCAAGTTCTA
>ONSD01000063.1 GCA_900320385.1 uncultured Bacteroidales bacterium | reverse complement strand
TCCGCACTAAAAACAGAAAACAATATATGCAGCTGACCAAAGCACTCCTGCCTGTCATAGCCGCACTGGCATTCTCCGCCGCCATGCATGCCCAGGAAGCAGGGGCAAGCGGCACATATATGTATTCCCGCTCTGAATCCGCGGAACTCTTCCTGAGTTTCCTTGGTCCGGCCGAAGCCCCGGCAGGAAAACCCACGCCCCTGATCATCTTCATCTCGGAGGCCCCGCACGAATCTTCCGCACTGTTCCGCGGCCTGTCGGAAGCCGGTTACAGCGTGGCTTCGGTAGCATGCAGGGAGATCCCTGCCTGGCAGAAGGCCGGCAGCAAATTCATTGCAGAGGAACTCTCCGGGGCGGTCACGTCGCTGTCCGAAGACGTCTGCGCTGCGACCCGGTACCTGGTGGACAACGCGGAGGCGCTTGGAGTTGATCCGAAAGCTTTCGTGCTTGCGGGCGCCTCGACCGGTGCCGTCACCGCCCTCCAGACAGAGTGGGAACTCTGCAACGGAGGCAGGGCCGCTTCGCTTCTCCCCGCAGGATTCCGTTTCGCCGGCATAATCTCCTTCGCAGGGGCGCTGGCAGAGGGCAGCACCCGCTATTCCACTGCTCCGGCACCCACCATGCTGCTGCATGGGACGGCGGACAAGGTGATAGGTTACAGCCAGACAAGGCTGGGCAAAATGAAGCTGCCCGGATCGTCCACGCTGGCACAGGAATTCGCTTCCAAAGGATACAGTTACTGGATACTCCGATTCGAAGGCCTGGGCCACGAAGTGTCGGAGTCCATGGACGAAAACCTCCCGGAAGTGCTGCGTTTCCTGGAATGCAACGTTTCGGGAGGCGGAAAGAGGATCGTGGACGCGACCGTTATTCTGTAAGTTTGTCCATCACCAGCCTTACCAGTTCCTGCAAGCGCGGCTTGTAGTCGGTATTGGCGTCCTTCAGGTAACGGTGCGCAATGGCGCAGCAGATAGTGATGGCGTCATGGCCGAGGTTGGCCGCCATTCCGGCGAGCGCCGCTCCTTCCATCTCGAAATTGGTGATCTTGTAGCCGTCGTATTCGAAGCTCTCGAAGTCCTCCAGCATATTCGGCATGGCAAGCCCCTGACGGACAACACGCCCCTGCGGGCCGTAGAACCCTCCCGCCGAAACGGTCATGCCCTTTACGGTATCGGGTTCGAAGAGCTTTATCAGGTTTTCGGACGCGCGCACGAAGTAAGGATCCGCAAGATGCCGGTTCCACTTTGCGTGCTTCTTGAAAGCCTTCTCGAAATCCAGGAGGCAGACTTTGTCCCTGCCGGCATACCAGTTGAACATGCCGTCGGTACCTATGCTTATGTGGCTGCTGATGAAGGAGCCGAGCGGGATCTCGGGCTGGATGGCGCCGCAGGTGCCTATGCGTACCAGGGTGAGACGCTTGTGTTCGGGTTTCACTTCCCGGGTCTCGAAATCGATATTGGCCAGGGCATCCAGTTCGGTCACGACTATGTCGATGTTGTCCGGTCCTATGCCGTGCGAGATGGCGGTCATGCGCTTTCCGCGGTAAGTGCCGGTCATGAAAGCGAATTCGCGCGACTGGCCCTCCGCCTCGACGGATTCGAATATGGGAGCGAACATCTTCACGCGCCCGGGGTCTCCGAACAAAAGTACCGTGTCGGCAAGTTCCGACGGCTTGACGTGGATATGGAACGCGGAGCCATCGCCGTTGATGATAAGTTCTGATTCAGGGATTCTCATGGTATTGCAGTGTTATTATTTGCGTTTGTTGGAACGGAGGCGCGATGCGCTCTGAACGAGCATCTCGTCAGCCAGGATGTTACGTGCGGCCAGGAAGACCAGGATCGCCGCCACAATGGGGAATACGTAGGCGATGTTGTATGCTGTCTTGTCCCCGGCGAGGAAGTACTTCACCAGGATCCAGACCTGGAGCCCCACCAGCATCAGGCCGGCTATCACGGAGGTGCGCATCTGGAATATGCGATGCTTGTAGGTAGCGAGGGCGATGAGCGTCATTACGGCCGCTATCGCCGTCAGTATCAGGAAATAGGTGCCGTCAATCAGGAACAGGGCCGCTACGCACAGGCCCAGTGCAAGCACGAGGTACAATGTCTGAATTCTCTGCCACATTTTTCTATCTTCTTGTGTTGAATCTGTTCAATACTTCTTCTTCGTAGGTCTTGGTTATTGGGATGGGGCCGACACCGGCCAGCCCGAGGTCGAGCTGGTATCCCTCCTTTTCCTTGCTGAGCACCTGGACCCTGGAGATGTTCACTATGTACTTGCGGTGGCAGCGCACCAGGTCGCTGCCCGCGAAACTCTCTTCCACCGTCTTGAGGCGGCAGCGGAGCATGTACTGGCGCAGGTCGCCCTTGGAATCGCTGTACCAGACCTTTATGTAGTTGTCGTCCGATTCGATGTAGAAGATGTTCTTCATGCTGACCGAGAGCTTGAGGACACCGTCGTTGTCGAAAAGGTTGATCTTCTCCATATCCTGCGGCACATAATCGTAATCGCTCACCACGTTGCCGTAGTTCATCAGGCGTATGGTATTGTCGCGGTCCTGCACGGCGAAATAGAATCCGGCAAGCAGGTACGGCACCCCCAGGGCGAATACCGCATGGAACAGGGCCTGGAAGAATACTGCGCCGGCATCGGGATTCTCGAGGCTTATCCGGCCTGCGGCGTGCAGCTTTACCGATACCAGGGTATACAGGCCGGCAAGCAGGACTATCTCAGCGACGTTCCATGCCACGTAATGCCAGGTGGTGAGACGCCTGCGGGCTGCAATCCGGTAGAGCAGATGCTTGTCCAGCACGATGACCAGCACGCAGGCCAGGAAGAATCCCAGGGTATAAGCTGTCGGCTTATGCGGGCCGAGGGCGAACCAGACGTTCTGAGAATACGGTATCAGGAGGATGAAGGCAAGGAGGGCGAACATGACGGTGAAGACCACAGAATATCGCATCTGCGGTTTTCCGTAAAGGTATGATCCGGCACTGCCTTCAGGCGTCATGTCTTCATGGATTGAAGAATACAAATATAATCATTTTTATTTGTATCTTTGAACACTGAAAATCTGGACCACATGGACAACAGGGTAGTTGTAACTGGCCTCGGAGTGCTCTCCTGCATAGGCAACGACGTCAACACTTTCTGGACGAATCTCAAATCGGGGGTTTGCGGCATCGACTACATCAGCGACTTCCCTACCGAGGGCTTCACCGTCAGGATAGGCGGCAAGATCCACGGTTTCAACCCCGAAGAATACGGTATACCCCCGCAGTTCACCCGCAAGCAGGCGGCTTTCACCGTCTATGCCATGGCCTCCGCCATACAGGCCATGAATGACAGCGGCCTGGTGAGCGGCTCCAACATCCCTGCGGACGAACTCGGGACCATAGTCAGTTCCGGAGTGGGGGGATTCGACATCATCACGCCGGCCTGTGCCCAGATAATGGAAGATCCCACGGGCAGGTGGATATCCCCGCTGTTCATCCCCACCATGATCTCTAACATGGCCGCAGGGCAGATCGCGATACGCTTCGACGCCCGCAACGAGAGCATGAACGTCCAGACAGCCTGCGCCACCTCCACCCATTCGCTCGGACTCGCATACAGGGCCATAAAGCACGGCTACGCGACGGCCATGATTGCCGGAGGCTCCGAACAGGCCGCAGTCCCGCTTGGGCTCGCCGGATTCGCGAACTGCAAAGCCCTCACGCTCGCCCCCGACCCCAAATACGCCTGCCTGCCTTTCAACAAGAACAGGGCCGGCTTCGTAATGGCGGACGGCAGCGCGGTGCTCGTCCTCGAAGAGATGGAGCACGCAAAGGCTCGCGGAGCGCATATCTATGCCGAAATGACGGGATTCGGAAGCACCTGCGACGCCTATCACGCAACGGCGCCAAGGCCGGACGGCAGCACCCAGGCCAAGTGTATGTCCATCGCCCTTGAGCAGTCGGGATTCAATCCGGAGACGGACGAGGTCTACGTGAACGCCCACGGAACGGGCACGGTCCTGAACGATGCCGCGGAAACCAGGGCGATAAAGATAGCCTTCGGCGAGGAACAGGCCCGCCGCGTGCACATCAGCAGCACCAAAAGCATGCACGGTCATATGTTCGGGGGCACGGGCGCAGCCGAGGCGATCGCCACCGTGCTCGCCCTTCAGGAAGGCATCATACCTCCTACAATCAACCTGGATGTCCCCGATCCTGAATGTGACCTCGACTATACGCCGAACAAGGCCGTACACGCCGATGTCAACCTGGGTCTCAGCAACTCATTCGGTTTCGGCGGGCACAACGCCTGCATAGCTTTCCGGAAATTCTGAAGCTCCTTTCCTGCTGTCAGCCAGAGACTATTCGCCGGCCTCTTTGAGGCGCTCGGCGTTCTCCGCTATCTGGAGCTGGTCGATGCACTCCTGGATGTCGCCG
>ONSD01000044.1 GCA_900320385.1 uncultured Bacteroidales bacterium | reverse complement strand
CTTGACGCGTTCCTTCTCGGAGTTGGAGAGGACGTACTTGCCGATTTCGAAGAAGGCCACGATGGGGCTCTCGAAGTATTCGGCAGCAGTCTTTGCAGCGGCGAGTTCGCCCTTGGCCCTTGCCAGTTCGGCTTCGAGGTTCTTGATGGTCTGCTTGTCGGCATTCCAGTCGGCGCCCATCTTCTCGCGGTCGGCCTGGCATGCTGCCAGGGCGGCTTCAGCCCTTGCCGCTGCATCCTTTGCGGCTGCCAGTGCACCAAAATCGGCTGCGGGAGCCGAAGGAGCATCGGAACCTCCTGCACCGAAGGTGAGGACTGCGCCGAAGGTGAACGAGCGGATGGTAGGATACTTGTCACGGTCGTCGGTACCGGGATCGAATCCGCTTACACGGACTTCGGGATCCAGGCCGCTGTACTTCGTGAAGGTAGCCAGGTTGTGCACGGAAGCATAAAGACGGAGCTTCCTCATGTATTTCTCCTTGAAGTTCAGGTTGTATCCGAGGGTGACGTTGTCGATCTTCCAGTAGTCGCCGTTTTCGATGTAGTAGCTTACGTAACGCTGGGAGTCTTTGATCGTGGTCTTTTCACCGGTGAGCACGCCGGTCTTGTCATCAACCACCGGGAGCTCGTCAAATGCGCTCTTGAGGAGGTTGTATTGGATGGTGGGGTTGCCGTAGAAGAGCTTCTGGAAGTTCAGGATCTGGAATCCGAAGGCGCCGCGCATGGTTACTGCGAGGTCCCAGTTCTTCCATGTAAGGTTGTTGTTCCAGTTGGCGTAGAAGCGCGGAACGCCGTTTCCGAGTACCTGCCAGTCGGCGGAAGAAGCGCTTTCGGCGAGGTCGGGGAAGCGGGCTACCACCTTGCCGTCTTCGTACCTGTAGCGCTCAACCACCCATTTCCCGGAGCTGTTCAGGCCTAAGCTCTTGAGGCCGTAGAAATTCCCGATGGGCCAGCCTTCCTTGACGCGGTGGGTGGAAGTCTGGATGGGCTCTCCGGTGTATCCTGCGTCGAAGTAGTTGGTGGTCATTTCGAGGTCGGATCCTTCGGGAGGAGTGATCTTAACGAGCTGGTTCTCATTGGCGGAGAAGGTAGCCGAGGTGTTCCACATGAAGCTCTGGGTGCGCACCGGGGTAGCGTTCAAGAGGATTTCTACACCGCGGTTGCGGATATGGGCCACATTGGCGAGCATGCTGCCGTACTGGTACGGGGGAACAGGGACGCTATAGTCGTAGATGGCGTCTTTGGTATCCCTCTGGTATACGTCGATGCTGCCGCTGAGCCTCTCCTCTAACATGGCGAAGTCGAGACCGAGGTTGTACTCGAGTTTCTTCTCCCAGCGGAGCTCGGGGTTGGCGTTGCGCACAGGCTTAAGGACAGGGATCCACTGGTTGTTATAGAGCATGTAGCCGGAGTAGTCGAGGGAAGCGAGCGACTGGTAAGGGCTCGACACGTCGATACCGGTGATACCGTAACCGGCACGCAGTTTCAGGTTGTTGAGCCATTTGTACTGCTTCATGAATTCCTCGTTGCTGATGCGCCATCCTGCCGACACGCCGGGGAAGTTGCCCCACTTGTGGTCCTTGCCGAACTTGGAGGAACCGTCGCGCCTGAGCGAAACCATCAGGAGGTAGCGGTCGTCGTAATTATAGGTGGCACGGGCGAAGAGACCGATGAGCTTGGTGCGCGACTTGTACGAATACATGCCTGCGTCGCCATCCTTGAGAGCATTGCCGATTTCCATGTTATTATATAGGTACATGTCGGTCGGGAAGTCGTAGTTACTCATGCTGAAGTTCTCGTTGGTGTGGTCTTCGTAGCTGTAACCGGCCACACCGGTGAGATGATGCTTGCCGAAATCCTGGACATAGTTGGCCGAGAGTTCGAGCATGTTGTTGATGTATTCCGAAGCTCCGCGTCCGGCGGTACCGTTGCGGCCGCTCTCGGTGGTGTTGACATGCTTGTGCGTGGTATAGTCACCGCTTATGCTGTTCTGCCCCTTGCGGACATACATCCCCTTGAGTGTAAGGACCTCGAAAGGTTTGTACTCGGCCTGTCCCATGAAGCGGACGTTGCGGTTGCGGTACATTCCCTTGGTCTCGAAAATGCGGGACATGGGGTTGTCGTAGAAATATACGTCACGCTCCACATAATCACCGAATTCATCGTAGATGGGCTGGGTGGGGTTCTGGATGCAAGCCATACGGTATACGTACCCGGGATCGAAACGGGTGGCGGATTCGGTCTCGCCGGCAAGCACTTCCGCAGTCAGCTTCACCTTGTCGTCGAACATATACTGTGCTACCTGGGCGCGGGCGCGGAGGTTGGTCTGCCCCGTGTTGAGCATGGTACCCTGGTTGTTGCGATACGAAACGTTTGCGGTGTAGGTGTTGTGCCTGGTGCCTCCCATAATGGAGAGGTTGTGGTTGTGGGAGATACCCGTACGGGAGATCTCGTTCAGCCAGTTCACGCTTGCTTCGTAGTCCTTGTCGTTGGCGCCGGACCAGCTCCAGCCCTGCTTCCAGGCCTCGCGGAGGTCGTCCGCCTGGAGGAAGTCTGGAACCTTGTAGAAGGTCGAAGCTGAAACATATCCGCTGTATTCGACGGTTGCGGGCATTTCGCGCTTGGCGTTGCGGGTCGTGATGATGATGACGCCGTTGGTACCGCGGGTACCGTAGATGGCGGTCGCGGAACCGTCCTTGAGGACGTCGATGCTCTCGATATCTTCGGGAGCCACGGTGCTGAAGTTGCCGGGGACTCCGTCGATGAGGATAAGGGGAGCGGTGGAACCCATCAGGGACGACAGGCCGCGGAGCGAAACTGCCGATGCTGCTTCGGGGTTACCGGACGAAACGGTAATCTGAAGACCTGCCACCTTGCCCTGGATGAGCTGGCCTGCATCGAGTACGGCGCCTTTGTTGAAGGCTTCTGCCTTGACGCTCTGCACAGATGAGGTGATGTCAGCTACTTTCTGGGTACCGTAACCGATGGCTACGGCCTCTTCCAGGAAAGAAGCGGATTCCTGCATCACTACGTCGATTACCAGATGCCCGTTCACCGGGACCGTCTGGGGCTCGTAACCGATGCATGAGAATTCGAGTGAGGAATTCCCCGAAGCCACCCGGATGGAATAGTTTCCGTCCACGTCGGTGATGACTCCGTTGGTAGTTCCGGATTCGACGACGCCTGCCGCGATGACCGGCATGCCGGAGGCATCGGTCACTGTTCCGCGTACTACAGTCTGTGCCAGAGCGGGCACAGAGAATACGGTGAACAGAAGTGTCAGGCAAAATGCGAGATACTTACTCTTCATTGTTTTTAGGAACTTGGTTAGAGATTGGTTAATAATGGTTAAAGTGCCCTGTTTGATATGGACTTAGAGCGGGAGAGGGGAATCGAACCCCCGTCCCAAGCTTGGGAAGCTTGTGCACTGCCGTTGTGCTACTCCCGCGGCAAAAGTTCTCCAAAAATAGGCAGAATTTTTGTAATATGCAATAATTCGTTAAATTTGCGAACTTAAAAAATACTGATTATAATGGCTTCAAACGGCATTCTCCGTAAACTTTTCGGCTCCAAGGCCGACCGCGATTACAAGGCGGTCAAACCCCTGCTCGCCAAGATATTATCGAAATATTCCGAAATTGACAAATTGTCAAACGATGACCTCCGCGCCCATTCCGCGGCACTGCGCCAGCACATGCATGACGTCGAGAAACCTTTCGAGGACCGCATCGCCGAGATCAGGCTCGAACTCGACAAGGATATAGCCATCTCCGAGAAGGAAGCCCTCGCTACCGAATCGGACAAACTGGTGAAGGATGAGGATGAGGCGATAGAGAAAGCGCTCAACGATATACTTCCCGAGGCATTCGCCATCATGAAATCCACCGCCCGCAGGCTCGCCGAGGGCGACGTGACGGTAACGGCCAACGACTTCGACCGCGAACTCAGCATAGGCCACGACTTCGTCAGCATCGACGGCGACAACGCCGTCTGGCACAACCATTGGGTTGCCGGCGGCAACGAAATCACCTGGGACATGGTGCATTACGACGTGCAGCTCATAGGCGGTATCGCCCTGCACCAGGGCAAGATAGCAGAGATGGCGACCGGTGAAGGAAAGACCCTCGTGGCCACCCTGCCGGTGTTCCTCAATGCCCTCGCCGGAAAGGGCGTACACGTCGTTACCGTGAACGACTACCTCTCCAAGCGAGATTCCGAGTGGATGGGACCTCTTTATGAGTTCCACGGCCTTTCTGTCGACTGCATCGACAAGCACGAACCCAGCTCCAGGCCCCGCAAGAAGGCATACGATTGCGACAGCACCTTCGGCACCAACAACGAATTCGGTTTCG
>ONSD01000078.1 GCA_900320385.1 uncultured Bacteroidales bacterium | reverse complement strand
CTACAAGGATGCTGCTTTCTGCAGGCCGAACATGAAGTACGACTCTCCGGTATATCTGATTTCGCTCTCCGAAATCTATTTCTTCCTTTCGGAACACTATCACAAGGTTGCCAAGGATGAGGCCCAGGCAAAGGCTTACTACGAGGCCGCTGTCAATGCTTCCTTCACCACTGCAGGTGCGAGCGGAGCCGACGCCGCCCTCGAAGCGTGGCCGTATGACGGATCCGACAAGACCTATGGTATCCAGAAGTGGATAGCCCTCAGCGGTATCAACAACTTCGAAGCATGGTGCGAAATGCGCCGTCTCGGCTATCCTGCTTTCGGCGGGAAGAGGGCTGAAGAAATCTACAGCTTCTCCAGCGACAATCTCGATGCCAATGCCCTCACTCCCGGCGACCTCTACACACCGTACCAGGTTGACAGCCAGGTAGGCAGCAACACTCTTGTGCAGCGTTTCCCGTATGCACAGTCATCGGCGCTCTACAATTCCAATTGTCCGGCTCCCAAGCCTACTACTACGAAGGTATTTTGGGCTAAGTAAAAGTTCACGACCATGAAAAAGAAACAATTATTCATACTAGTTGCAGCCCTGTCGCTCATTGCGGCTGGCTGTACAAAGACCTCTGAGGGTGTTACGAGGATAACTTATTATCCTGTTCTTACGCTCGAAGGTGATCAATATGTGACCATGGAAACTGGATCCTCTTTCTCTGAGCCCGGATATTCGGCTATCATGAACGGAGAGGACGTCACCGATCAGGTAGAGGTTACTAGCAACCTCGATTCTTCAACGCCCGGCATCTACAAGGTCAATTATTCTATCGTCAATGAAGACGGAATCGCCGCTACCGCCAGCAGGTATGTAATAGTAGCTGCTGCCGGTGATGAAATTCCGGGCGCGTATACCACTAATCCCAACAGCTACAGGGACAACGGATCTGCCCAGACAAAGATGGGAGGTGCCTTCCAGGTAGTTGTCTATCCTAACGGTAAGCCGAATGAGTATGTCGTCAGCGATCTGCTTGGTGGCTGGTATGGCCAGCGTGCAGGATATGGGAGCAACTACGAATTGGTCGGTACGATTCAGGCCAAGGATGGTGTCGTTACCCTCTTGGGCAGCCATCTTATCGGATGGGATGACGCTGCATTGGGCTTCTCCAACGGCACATATGGCGATGGAACCATTCATTGGGACGTTGTCTATGCTAATGATACTTGGACATTCAGCATAACCATTGTTAAAAATTAAGAGCCATGAAAAAGATATTTTCAATTCTTGCAATAGCATTGGCTGTTCTGGCGGTTTCCTGCCAGAAGGACCCTGTAGAGAATACCGCTTGTGTCGATATGGCAGGTCAGTGGTATGTTACTATGGACGGTTATTATGCTGATGGCAGTGAGATGTTGGAAGACCCGTTCGGTTTGGGACAATTCCTTATTCTCACCTCCAATTCGGCCGCCAATATCGCCACCGAGATGATTCTCGCTGACGAAGAGGATGACTCCTTCTGGAATTTCAGGTGCAAGGTCAATGCCGACCCTGCCACGATGACATTCTCAGCTACTGATTCCGAGAACTTTTCCTACGAAGATTGTACTGTAACCGTTACTGGCGGCAAGATCGTCAAGGGTGGCGCAAAAACCCCCAGCGGTCAGCCTGCAGACTATATCGAGTTCCACATCCTTTTCTCAGACGATACTTATGCCCCTAAGGGATATTGGGATGACATGTTTATACACGGCTACCGTTACACCGGCCTGGCCGCTGACGAATAGTCTATGAAACTCTACGCTTCCGAAGATGCCAATCGGCGTTCATGCCGAAAAATGTAGTTTGGGTTTCTGATATGGAAGCAATAAGGGAGGCCGCCTGTGAAGGCAGCCTCCCTTTCCTTTTTAACTGCGACGCGGACTAGTCGCTTCCCGTGCGGTCCTTTCCCTGGCGGTCCGGTCTTTGGCGGTTCTGACCCGGGCGGTTCTGGCCAGGACCGGGACCCATGCCGGAGAGACGGCGTATCTGGCGGTTGCGGAATTCTTCCTCTGCAACGAACAGTTTGGCCGTTTTGGCCGCTCCTATCACTTTGATGAAGTCATCACGGTGCTCCGCCAATGCATTCTTTTCGCGGGTAGCCAGCCATTCCGAAAGCAGGGGTGCAATCTCGGCATCGGCCTTGCCCGCTTCAAGGGCGTCCTTCAGGGCCTTGAAAGCCTTCATGCCTTCGGTGAAACTCTCCCTCATCTGCTTCTCGGCCTCATTGTAAACGGGCCAGAAAACCTGCGCTTCGGCAGGGGAGAGATCGAGTTCTGAAGTGAGGAAGGCTACTTTTTCGGCCTGGAGGCGCTCCATTCCTTTCTGCCTGCCCGGACCTCTGTCCTGGGCGGACGCTCCCATCGCCACCATTGCGGCGAGGAGCATAGCTGCAATCAATCTTTTCATTCGTTATAGCTTAGATAATCGACAAGCTGAAGGGTGCTCACGTCCGAGCTTATGAGATACTCTATGATCTCCTCGTCGCTGGCCTGCCCGTCAGAGGGCGCTGCGGTCTTGTTGAGGATGATCCCGCCCAGCACGAAGGCTATCGCGAAAGTGGCTGCCAGTGCGATGTATGGAGCCACCTTCTGCACGGCCGTGGGCCTTCCGGCCCTTTCCTTTGCAGGAATGGCCTGCAGGCGGGCGCGCAGGTTCTCGAAATAAGCTTCGGGAGTTGAATAGTGTATCTTTTCCTTCATGTGTTACGGATTATTAGATTGATTCGGGAGACTGAAGTTTAATCGAAGTCGCCGATTTCGTCCCGTATCTTCTGCGAAGCGTGGAAGTACGACGCCTTGAGGGCGCCCTCGCTGGTACCTGTGATCTCGGCTATCTGGCTGTAACTCAGCTCTTCGAAATAACGCATGCAGAATACTGAGCGCTGCTTGGAGGGCAGATGCGACACGGCGACGGCGAGCTTGCGCTGTGCGGAGTCGCCGTCAAACCACGGGTCGCTGTCGATTACGCGTTCCGCCCTGGCGTCGAGGCTTTCGAAGCGGAGCGCCGCACGCACCTTCTTCTTGCGCAGGAAGCCCAGCGCCTCGTTCGTGGCTATCCTCCATACCCATGTGAACAGGCCGGAGTCGCCGCGGAAAGAGGGGAGGGCTTTCCAAATCTTCAGGAATATGTCCTGCAGCAGGTCGTCGGTGTCGTCGTGGGAACCCGTCAGGGAGCGTACGTGCCAGTACAGCCTTTCGCTGTACTTGTCGACGATCTCCCTGAAGGTTTCCTCGGCGGACATTTACTTGCGGGCGATAGCCTTCCTGGCCGCCTCGGCGATGTGAGCTGCATCGAGGCCGTAAGCTGCCATGAGCTCGGCGGGGGTGCCGCTCTGGCCGAACTGGTCGCGTCCGTTGATGAATTCAACCGGAGCGGGCCTGTTAGCTGCCAGGATGCCGGCAACGGCTTCACCGAGACCGCCATATGCGTTATGCTCCTCGGCTACGACCGCACATCCGGTCTTGGCGACGGATTCGAGTATGGCCTTCTCGTCGAGAGGCTTGACGGTGGCTACGTTGAGCACTTCGGCGCTGATGCCCTCGGCTTCGAGGGCTTCGGCTGCCTGGAGAGCCTCCCATACGAGGTGTCCCATGGCGATGAGGGTTACGTCCTTGCCGGGATTGAGATTGTATACCTTGCCTATCTCGAAGGGTTCGTCGGGGTCGGTGAAGTTAGGCACGGACGGCCTGCCGAAACGGAGGTAGACCGGGCCCTCGAATTTGGCGGCGGCGATGGTTGCCTGCTTCGTCTGGTTGAAGTCGCAGGGGACCAGTACCGTCATGCCGGGGAGGGCGCGCATGAGCGCGATGTCTTCCATGGTCTGGTGCGTAGCTCCGTCCTCACCGAGGGTTATTCCTGCATGGGAGGAGGCCAGCTTTACATTGGTGTGGCCGTATGCCACTTCCTGGCGTATCTGGTCATAGACACGGCCGGTGATGAATTCGGCGAACGAGCCGCAGAAGGGAATCAGCCCCGTCAGGGCGAGACCGCTGGCCACGCCTACCATATTGGCTTCGGCGATACCGCATTCTACGAAGCGGTCCGGGAATTCTTTGGCGAAGTCGCCCATCTTGAGCGAGGGCTTGAGGTCGGCGGTCATGGCCACCACGCGTGAATCGGCCCTGCCTGCCTCGACGAGGCCGACGCCGAAGCCGCTGCGGGTGTCTTTCTTTCCGGTATCGATATACTTTTTCATACTAATAGTCTCCCAATGTTTCCTTTAACTGTGAAAGCGCTGCGGCGCACTGCTCTTCGCTGGGGGCCTTGCCGTGCCAGCCATGGTTGTTGGTCATGAAGTCCACTCCGTGTCCCATTTCGGTCCGGAAGAGTATCATCTTCGGCTTTCCGTCCTGCTTGCGGGCAAGTTCGAAAGCGCCCTTGATGGAGTCGAAGTCATGGCCTTCGGCCTCGATTACGTCCCAGTTGAAGGCGAGCCATTTCTCACGGAGGTCTTCGAGCGAGGTTACGGTTGCGGTGGGGCCGTCGATCTGCATGCCGTTCCAGTCTGTCATGGCTACGAGGTTGTCGAGCTTGTGGAAGGCTGCGAACATAGCGCTCTCCCAGATTTCGCCCTCTTCGCTCTCGCCGTCGCCGAGCAGCGCGAATGCGCGCTCGCCCTGGCCCTGCATCTTCTTGCCCAGCGCTATGCCGGCAGCAGCTGCCAGACCTTGTCCGAGGGAGCCTGAAGGCTGGAATATGCCTTTTATGTGGCCCACCGAGGGATGTCCCTGAAGGTCGGAACCGAATTTGCGGAGCGTGCCGAGTTTGGCAGGGTCGAAGTAACCTGCGCGTGCGAGGACTGCGTAATAGACAGGTGCGAGGTGTCCTGCCGAGGGGATGAAGGCGTCCTGGCCCTTTGCCTCACGTGTCCAGGTTGCCGGATCCTGCTTCATTTCGCTGAAGAACAGCGTGGTGAGGATGTCCGTGCTGCTCAGGGAACCTCCCGGGTGGCCGGACTTGGCGGCCGTCACCATGCGTATGATGTCTCTCCGCACCTGGGAAGCGATGTCGCTTAATTCTTGATTGGTTTTCATATCTGTTTGATAACTATGTGCAAGAATACAAATATAGGCATTTTCGCTCAAACGAAAAAATTGAGTATCTTTGCATCCTATGCAAATGGAGTCCATACGCAACTTCTGCATCATCGCGCACATCGACCACGGCAAGAGCACCCTGGCCGACAGGCTGCTCGAACTCACCCAGACTCTCGACTCGCGCGAGATGGAGAACCAGGTGCTGGACGACATGTCGCTGGAGAAGGAAAAGGGCATCACCATAAAGAGCCATGCCATCCAGATGAAGTACAAGGGCTACACCCTGAACCTCATCGACACTCCCGGACACGTCGACTTCAGCTACGAGGTGTCGCGCAGCATCGCGGCTTGCGAAGGCGCGCTGCTGGTGGTGGATGCATCGCAAGGCGTTCAGGCACAGACGATTGCTAATCTCTATCATGCCATAGACCACAATCTGGAGATAATCCCCGTCCTCAACAAGATCGACATGGACTCCGCCCAGCCCGACGTGGTCGCCGACGAAATAGTCGACCTTATCGGCTGCGAGCCCGCCGACATCTTCCGCATTTCCGCACGCACCGGCGAAGGGGTTGCACCCATCCTGGACGCCATCATAGAGAAGATTCCCGCTCCCAAGGGAGATCCGGACGCCCCGCTGCAGGCCCTCATCTTCGACAGCGTGTTCAATCCCTTCAGGGGAGTGATAGCCTATTTCAAGGTGATGGACGGCACCCTGCGCCGCGGACAGAAGGTACGCTTCATGGCCACGGGCCAGGACTACGATGCCGAGGAGATAGGGATACTCCGCATGAAACTGGTGCCTTCGCAGGAGGTCGGCTGCGGCGACGTGGGCTATGCCATCTGCAGCATCAAGAGCGCCAGGGAAGTGAAGGTGGGAGATACCATCACCTCTGCCGGAAACCCTGCCCCGGAGGCGATCGCGGGTTTCGAGGAAGTGAAGCCCATGGTGTTTGCGGGCATGTACCCGGTGCAGGCCGACAAGTTCGAGGACCTTCGCACCGTGCTGGAGAAATTCCAGCTGAACGACGCCTCGTTCGTGTATGAGCCTGAGAGCTCCCTTGCCCTGGGAAGCGGCTTCCGCTGCGGTTTCCTGGGCCTGCTGCATCTCGAAATAGTGCAGGAACGCCTCTTCCGCGAGTTCGACATGGACGTCATCACCACGGTGCCGAACGTTTCGTACAAGGTCTACACCACCCAGGGCGAAGTGATTGACGTGCATAACCCCAGCGGCCTTCCGGCACCGACGCTCATCGACCATATAGAAGAACCCTATATCCGGGCCCAGGTGATCAGCAAGGCCGAATTCTTCGGTCCGGTGATGAAGCTCTGCATCGACAAGCGGGGCACCCTCATCAGCCAGAGCTACATTACTGCCGACCGCGTCGAACTCAACTACGACCTGCCGCTCAGCGAGATAGTCTTCGACTTCTACGACAAGCTCAAGAGCATCTCCAAAGGCTACGCTTCGTTCGATTATCACATCATCGGTTACCGACCGGCGAGGCTGGTGAAGCTCGACATCCTCCTCAATGGGGAGCCCGCAGACGCCCTG
>ONSD01000041.1 GCA_900320385.1 uncultured Bacteroidales bacterium | reverse complement strand
GGCCATACCCTTGCCGATCAGGGCCTTGGCCATATAGGTGTTGTCGGAGACGTTCCGCCTCAGGAGTTCGAAGGTCTTCACGGCTTCGGCATTGTTGTCCAGGTCCATGTAGCTGCGGCCGAGTTCATACAGCGCTTCGGCGTAGAGAGGCGCCGAGGGAGAAGCCTTCTTTACTGTGGAAAGGACGTTCACCTTGGACTTCCTGTCGCCGGAGAGGCCGTATGCAAGTGCCTGCTGATAATAGGGATAGACCTTGTCAGGATTCGGGAATTCGTTGAGCACCCTCTGGTAAGAGGCTATCGCCGCACGGTAATTGCGCCTCGCGAAATCGCAGTCGGCCCTCCTGGTGAGCGCGTCCTCGCGGGCATATGCGTCATGGCTGGAGGTGTAGAGGTCGAACCACTTGGCGGCGGAATCGAATTTCCCGGAATTGTAATAGCAGTATGCCAGATTGTAAGGGAGCATCGTACCTTCCTGCATGCCCCTGAGGGATGAATTGTTGTACAGGGTGGTGTAGATGCTTTCCGCGCCTGCATAATCGCCGGTATTGGAATAAGCCTCGGCAAGCCAGTAGCGGGCGAGCTGGTTGAACCTGTCTGTCTTGGGCAGATAGAACCCTGCCGCTTTGAGGAAGGGTATGGCGTCGCTCCAGTTCCCGCCTGAAATCAGCTGGTTGGCGCGGAGGTAATTGGCTTTGACGAAATTGCCCTGCTGCGAAGGGTCGAGCGATTCGATATTGGAATATGCGTCAATGGCTCCGGTGAAATCCTTGTTGCGAAGGGCAGCTATGGCGATGTAGTTGAATATCTGTTCCTTCTTTTCGGTGGAGGGATACTTGTCGAGGTACTCCCTGAATGGACGGGAGTCGTTGTTCAGGTCGAACGCCAGCTTCGAGTAGTTGAAGAAGGCGTCTTCCTGTATGGTCTTGTCGAAGGAAGCGGCGGCAGCGTCCTTGAAGGCATTCACGGCCGACACCTTGTCCTTGTTCTGGATATAGGCGTAAGCGAGGTTGTAGTTGGCCACCTGGCCGAGGGAATCGGTGCGGGGCTGCATCTTCTCGAAATTGGAAACCGCACCGGTGTAATCGCCCATCGCGTAGAGCACCGAGCCGGCATGGAAGAAGTCGGAACGGGTGCGCTCGCGGTCGGCGGAATTCTCTTTCTGCAGATACTCGTATGCCTTGTCCTTGTCGCCCTTGACCAGGTAGGATTCCGACAGCATGCGGGCGAGACGGCCGGCCCTCTCGGCGGGAAGGCGGTCCATCATCTGGGGGCCGTTCTCCAGCACGTAGTCATAATCGCCGTCATTGAAGCGGCACTCGAGCAGGTAGTAGATTGAAAGGTCCTCGAAGCGCTTGTCCTTGACGGACTGCCTGAACCACTGCTCCGCCTGGCGGAAGCGGCCAGCCGCATAATCCATGTATCCCTGTGCATAGCGGGCAGGAGCGGTATAGGTTGAAGCAGGGGCCTTCTCAACCCTGTCGAAATATCCCCTGGCAGCCTTGTAGTCGCCCTGGGCGAATGCGCAATAGCCGCGCTTGAAATCAAATTCCGTAAGTTTGGAAGGGCTGAACGAATCCGCCTCAGCCTGGGCGTACTCGGCTGCTGCCTGGGCGTACTCCCCTTCGTCGAAGAGGTTCTGGCCATACTCGAAATGCATGTCGGGTACAAGCACGGAATAGGGACAGGTCTCCATGTACCTCTCCATCAGGCCGACGTAATCGGGAGTCTTGGCCTTTATTGCGCAAAGGATGGCATATCCCTGGCTGAGCTCATCTCCGAAACCCTCGAACAAGGTCCGGGCGCGTCCGTAAGCTCCGTTGGCATACAGGTCGAGAGCCTGGGAGAATTCTTTCGAAGGTGTCTGTCCGGAGACGGAGGGCACGCTCAGCAGCAGTGCCGCGGCAAGTCCCGGGAGTAAATGTTTTATGTTCATGTTCACGATTGTTTTCAAACTTACAAATTTAGTTAAAAAACCGTTATTTCGGAAGAGTTTCAGCAGCGAAATATTCACACCATCGAGAGATGGGACAATCGCCGCATTTCGGCTTGCGGGCAGTGCATATATACCTTCCGTGAAGCAGCAGCCAATGATGCGCCACGGGGCGGTCGCCGGCCGGTATCCTGGCCTCGAGGTCGAGTTCCACGGCCCGCGGCGTCGCGCCTTTCGAGAGCCCCAGCCTGTGCGAGACCCTGAACACGTGCGTATCCACCGCTATCACCGGCTTATCGTAAAGGACGGATGCCACCACATTGGCTGTTTTCCGCCCGGCCCCCGGAAGCGACATGATGTCGTCTATTTCCACAGGAATCTCACCTCCATAGTCGGAAACCACCTTGCGAGCCATCCCGACGAGGTTCCTGGCCTTGTTGTTTGGATAGGACACGCTCTTTATGTACGGGAGCAGCTCTTCAGGAGCGGCCCCGGCCAGGTCGCGGACCGTAGGGTATGCCGCGAAGAGGGCCGGGGTCACCATATTCACCCGTTTGTCGGTGCATTGTGCGCTCAGGATCACCGATACCAGGAGTTCATAGGGATTCTTGAATTCGAGTTCCGATCCTGCATATCCCACATTCTCCCTGAAATAGGCGAGTATGCCTTCGAAACGCCTGGCAGTCGTCATATCGTGAATCCTATGTCTATCACTTCGTCTTCCCTGCGCTCGAGGCATTTCTCGTCCCGGCATATGAAGACGCGTCCGGGATATTTGTCGAATATGTTCCGGTTATGGGTGACGATGACTATCGTGACCCCGTCTTCCCTGTTGAGCTTGATGAGGAGCTGCATGATGCCGTCGGCGGTCTCAGAATCAAGGTTGCCGGTGGGCTCGTCGGCCAGGATGACCTCGGGGCTGTTCAGCACCGCACGCGCTATGGCTACACGCTGCTGTTCCCCTCCGGAAAGCTGGTGGGGCATCTTGTGTGCCTTGGTGGTCATTCCGACCGCTTCCAGGACGTCGTCTATGCGTTTGTCGATTTCGTGGCCGTCTTTCCAGCCTGTGGAGCGGAGCACGAATTCAAGGTTGTCCCACACGCTGCGGTCCATCAGCAGCTGGAAATCCTGGAACACCACGCCCATCTTGCGGCGGAGGCGCGGGATGTCCCTGCCTTTGATCCCCTCCAGGGTGAAACCGCAGGCCTCCCCATGCCCTTTGGCGAGGGGGTTCTCGGCATTGATCGTGCGGATGATGGACGTCTTGCCGGTACCCACCTTGCCCACAATGTATACGAAATCCCCTTTTGCGACATCCATGTCGAGGCCGTAGACGACTACATTGTCGCCGCCCCTTATGTCAGCGCCCTTGAAACTGATAAGCGGTTCCATCATTTTACGAATTGTTCCTTGAGTCTGTCTATCTTGGCATCGGCGTCCGGCCCCTTTGCCCCGAAGTAGAACTTGATCTTGGGTTCCGTGCCGGAGGGGCGTACAGTAACCACATCGCCCTCTGCGTCGAAGAACTGCAGCACATTGCTCTTCGGGAGTCCGGTCTTCTCCGGTTCAAGATAATCTATGACCTTGGTCGTCTTGCAGCCGCAAAGTTCCTTCGGGGGCTCGGCGCGGTAGCCGTCCATGATGGCGGCGATCTCGGCCGCTCCCGTGATACCCTTGCGGACTATATACACCATGCCTTCCTTGCGGTAACCGATCTCTTCATAAATACGGTTCATGAGCTGGTACAGGGTCAGGCCCATATCGGCGGCCCAGGCAGCGCATTCGGCTATGAAACAGCAGGAAATGGGGGCGTCCTTGTCGCGGACGTACTCCCCTACGTTGAAACCGAAGCTCTCTTCGCCGCCGCATACGAATTCACCCTTGCCCTCGTTGCGCTTCACCACTTCGGCTATATACTTGAAGCCGGTGAGGACATCGTAGCAGGGAACGCCGTACTTGGCCGCGATTTCCTTGAGGAGCTCGGAGGTGACAATGGTCTTGACAATGTATTTCCCCTCGCCGAGAGTGCCCTTTTCGGCACGGCGCGACAGGATGTAGTAAGTTAGCAGGGAGGCCGTCTGGTTGCCGTTGAACTGAACCATCTTTCCCGAATCGTCCCTTACCGCGATACCCATGCGGTCGGCGTCGGGGTCGGTGGCGAGCACCAGGTCGGCGCCTACCTTGTCCGCGAGTTCGAGCGCCATCTTCATGGCCGCAGGCTCCTCGGGATTGGGAGACACCACTGTCGGGAAGTCCCCGTCTATCACCTGCTGCTCCTTAACGCAGTACACTTCGGTGAAGCCAAGGCGCCTGAGAGCCTCGGGCACGATGCGCACTCCGCAGCCGTGAAGGGGCGTATAGACTATCTTGAGATCGGAATGCCTGCCGCGCGAAAGGGGCGAGAGCATCATGCCGAGGACGTCCTGGAAATAGGCTTCGTCTATCTCCCGGCCCATGGGCTCGATTTCGGAGGGGACGCCTTCGAACTTAACCTGCGCCGGATCGGAGATCTTGGACACTTCGGCCACGATGTCCTTGTCGACAGGAGCGGTGATCTGGGCGCCGTCGCTCCAGAACACCTTGTAACCGTTGTATTCCTTGGGGTTGTGGGAGGCGGTGATCATCACGCCGGCGGTGGCATGTTTGAGACGCACCGAATAACTCATGAGCGGAACGGGGTGGATCTCTGTAAAGAGATAGACATGTATCCCGTTGGCACTCAGCACGTTCGCCGTAATCTGCGCGAATTCGCGGCTGTTGTTGCGGCTGTCGTACGAAACGCACACGCTGAGCGGTCCTTCCACGTTCGCCTTCATGTAGTTGGCGAGGCCCTGGGTAGCCATGCCCACGGTATACTTGTTCATGCGGTTCGTCCCCACGCCCATCGTGCCGCGCAGGCCTCCGGTGCCGAATTCGAGATTTTTGTAGAACGCATCTTCGCAAGCTGCGGGGTCACCCTCGAGCAACGCACGCACACCAGCCTTGGTTTCTTCATCAAAATCGCCTTTAAGCCAGGCTTCAGCCCTGATTTCGTATTCTTTCATGATATGTAAGCTTTATTCGTTCAACAGATATTTTTTCCAGAAGACCTTGTCTGCCTCCCACGAATGGTCTCCCTGGGCTCCGCGGTATCCGTGCATGCCGTCGGGATAGATCATCAGTTCGAACTGCTTGCCCTCTTCCTGGAGCGCCTTCACCAGCTGCAGGGTATTCTGGAAGTGGACATTGTCGTCGCCGGTACCATGGGTAAGGCGGAGCATCACGCTGCCGTCGCCGGGATATTCCCCGGCGTGGGGCACTACCGAAGCGCTTTCGTAACCGTCACAGTTGTCTTCCCATGTGGACATGAAGCGCTCGGTGTAATGGCTGTCGTACAGTTCCCATCGGGTCACTCCCCCGCCTCCGATACCGCAGCAGTACAGGTCGGAATGCCTGAAAAGCAGGAGTTCGGTCATCGATCCTCCGAACGAGAAACCTTCGATGCCTATATGCTCCGCGTCGACATATGGAAGGCTCCCGAGCCACTTCGCCCAGGTTACGGCATCGGCCACCGGTACGGTAGTAAGGTCCTTATAGATCAGGTCCACTCCCCTGCGGCCGTTATGGCCGGAGGCCCTTACGTCTATCACTATGCTGATTATGCCGTTATTGCCGAACCACTGGTTGCGCTCGCGGGGCATCTGCCAGCGGTCATAAACATACGGGATGTCGGGACCTCCGTATATCTCGGCATGCACCGGATACTTGCGCGAAGGGTCGAAATCCTTGGGGTACGTGATAGAGCCGTATAGCGGTAGGCCGTCATCGGCTGTGATCGTAACTATCTGAGGGAGAGCGTTCACCGTATCCTTTTCGGGCAGGGAGTATACCCCGTCGGCCCAAAGGAAGTAAGGTGTCGTGGAGTTGGAAAGCACGGCGCGGACATGGGAGCAGTCGTCGGAAACCTCTGCGGTCATGACGTGGAATTCGACAGGAGTCACAGCTGTCACCGTACCGCCGGAAGAGAGTTTGTAAAGGGCGGACCTTACCCTGGAATCCCGCTCCGCGGTAAAATAGATGTCGCCGTTGGAGGGATTGCGCTTCAGCAGGTTCACCCTCCAGTTCTCCCCGTCGGTCAGACGGCGGAAGGTCCGGCCGTCGTAGCTGAGATAATAAATCTGCTGCCAGAGGGTTTCGCCGTCGCGGACGAAGTAGAGACCGCCTTCGTCGAAGAGCATCCCCTCTATCCAGTTCACCCAGGTGGGCCAGGTCTCATGATAGACCGATTCCTTGCTTCCGTCCGTGGCGTCCACCGCGAAAAGGTCGAGTTCGTGCTGGATGCGCGGCATACGCTGGACGAAAAGCTTCCTGCTGTCCGGTCCCCAGAACGGAGTTCCGAGGTACTGGTCGTCCCGGGGATTGAAATCCGCCCATACTATGTCCTTGGACCTTACCGTACCGCCCCGTACCTTGGCCTTGTCGAGATCGACTATAGCCACCCGTACCTCAGGGTTCGGTTCGCTGACCTTGGGATAGTGGGTGCGGCGTATGGAGCCGTCCTGTCCCTCGGGCGAATAGATGGGGAACATGGGCACCTTGCTGTCATCGAAACGGTAGAAGGCTATCTTCCTGGAATCGGGCGACCACCAGAAAGCCCTGTACCGGCTGGGACGGCCGAATATCTCTTCGTAGTACACCCATGAGGCATATCCGTTCAGGATCACCTCGGATCCGTCTTCGGTAAGGCGCACCGTCCGGCCGGAGGCCACGTAATGCACGTAAAGGTCGTTGTCCAGGGTATAGGCGTATTTGCTGGAGTCGGGGGAATAGGTCAGATTGACCGGTTCCTGCGCATGAGCCGCGAATCCGGCGGCGAGGAAGAAAAGTATAAGCAGTCGTTTCATTTGAAGAACCTGTCGTTAAAGTTCACCAAATATACGGATTTTACCGCTCTTGTCAAAGCGGTGTACAGCCATTTCAGGTCATCGAGCGTCTGCTCGTCCTGCCAGAAGGGACAGTCGATGAAAACGCAGTCCCACTGCCCTCCCTGGCTCTTGTGGACAGTGATGGCATTGGCGTATTTGAGCTGGAGGGCGTTGTAGTACCTGTCTTCGCGGACGGCATCGTAGCGGGCCTTCTTTCCCTTTATGTGGGAATAATCTTCACTGACTCCGAGATAGAGGGCGTTCTGCTGTCCGTATGTGAGCGAAGCCGCTTCCGACTCCAGGGTGTCGAGGCAGACCTTCGCCCTCACGGACACGTCGCCGTAATCGGGGAACGACAGCGTGGCGTCGGCGAAATGCAGGCCGTAACGCTCCTCGTAGGAGCCTATGCGCTGGAGGGTGGCTATGTCACCGTTGGCGATGTAGTCCATTCCTTCCACGTTCTCCACGAACTGGTAACAGTTCTTCACTATCATGAGCTTGTCATCCCTTACGAGCCTGTCTTCCTTGTACTGGATGGCGGACCGTATCCCGAGATTGTAGCGTATGGCCCTTTTGTTGGACCGGCAGAGCACGGTGACTTCGTCTTCGCCGAAGCGGCCGTAAGCGTCTGACAGGGCCTCGATGAGCTCGCTTCCGTCCACCCTCTTTATATCTCCGAAACCATCCGTCTCCAACTTCAGCGATTCGAAGGTATCGTCGGGGGAAGCGTTTTGGATCATCCTCCGCAGGATGGTAGCGTTGTGGAGGATGCCGGAAGCGGCAGCCTGGCGCACCACCGTCGTAAGGGTTGCGTGGCACACACCGCCGAATCCGTCCATGAATCCGGCGTCCAGGGCCGGACTCACATCCATGCCCACCGGAGGCAACTGCGCGGCGTCACCGATGAGAAGGAGCCGGCAGTCGGCACCCGCACGTACGAAATCCACCAGGTCGGACAGGAGGTTCCCGGTCCCGAAGGCGGCGGTGCCCTGCCTGATTCCTTCATCTATGCCTATCAGGGAGACTTCATCCACCACGAAGAGGGTGCTCCTGGCCTTGTTGGGCACCAGGCTGAACTGGCCGAAGCCGTCCGCGCCTACCGATTTCTGGCGGTATATGTGTTTGTGTATGGTGAAGGCCGGGCGGCCGGAAATGCGTGCGAGCACTTTGGCGGAACGCCCTGTGGGCGCCAGCAGGATACATTTCAGGTTCAGGGCCTCCAGGCTGTCGATAACCGCCGAGACAGCGGTGGTCTTGCCCGTCCCGGCATAACCATTTACAACCATGATGTCGGAATCGTCCCCGGTAAGGAACGAGGCGACGGCTTTAAGCAGATTGTCCTGGCAGGAAGTGGGTTCGACCTGCATCCGGCCGATAAAATCCCTGTAGAGAAATTCAGCCCTGTCCATCCGGCTAGATGCGTTTCCGCGGGGCCAGCATCATGCCGATCACCGAAAGCACGGGGTAGATTTCCACACGGCCCATGAACATGTCGAGGGTGTAGATGAGTTTGGCGAACGATGGCTGCAAGCCGAAGTTGCCGAAGGTTCCCAGCTCCCCTACCGAAGGCCCTACATTACCGATGGAACTGAGGGTAGCCATGATGGCGTTGTTGGTATCCACACCGCTCATGAGCACGAGGATAACGGATACCATCCACACAAAGACATACAGGGCGACGTAAAGCACCTGGGGATAGACGTCCTTCATCTGCAGGTTGGTACCGTGGAGTTTGAGTTCGGTTACCGACGAGGGATTCAGGGATTGGATTATATGTGCCCTTATGCTCTTGATGAGGATGAGCAGGCGGTCGCTCTTGAGACCGCCCGTGGTACTGCCTGCCATACCGCAGACCGTGCCGACCAGCATCATGAGCATACTTACGAAGAAGGGGTAACCGGCATTGTCCGTAATCGCGAGGCCTGTCGTGGAAGCGTAGCTCAGCATGCTGAAGCTGCCGTCGAGGATGGCGTCGCCCCAGGTGGCTGAAAGGCCGTCGATCTTAAGTATGACTCCCGCGATGATGCTGACGAGAACAAGATACCCGGTATAGAGGCGGAGCACCTCGTTCTTCAAAGGCTTGAGGCTGCGTGTGACCAGAACCATCCACAACATCCCGAAATGGATGCTCGCCAGGAACATGTAGACCATGGTGATGAGGGTTATGGGCAGCGAATCAAAGCCGGCTATGCTTATGTTCTTTGTGCTGAAACCACCGGTGGCGCTGACGCTGAAGGCGTGGTTGATGGCGTCGAAAGGCCCCATTCCGGCAAGCATGTAAAGCAGGAATGAACTGACGACCAGGCCGAGATAGACATAAGTGAAGATGTAGATCGTCTTGTTCGACCGGGCATGGTATCCTCCCTTCGAGAGCGCTGAGAGTTCCATGTTGGTCAGGCGTATCCTCATGGGACTGGACTCGGGGATGAGGAGCAGGAGGAACACCACGACCCCCAGGCCTCCTATGAAATGGGTGCTGCTGCGCCAGAAAAGCAGGGCTTTAGGCAGGGATTCGACATCAGCAAGTACGGTCGCCCCAGTAGTGGTGAAGCCGCTGACACTCTCGAACCAGGCGTTCACTACGGTGAACGGGCCGCCCCAGAGGGCATATGGCAGCATTCCGAAAATGAAGGAAAGGAGCCAGGAGAGAGTGATTATCACATAAGCTTCGCGGAGGCTCAGCAGCGTCGTCTTACGGACGAAGATGAACGGGAAAACCCCGACTATGAAGGTGAGCAGGAAACTGACCGAAAGCGGACCGAGGGCGGTGTCGGCGGGATCGAAAAGGGCGATCAGCACCGAGAAAAACATGAAAAGCGCATCTACCAGAAGCGCATACCCCACGTTCCTGCTGACAGTGCTCCAATTCATTGTGCCTGCGTGTTTTTGCCGCGCAGGGCGGAAATGCGCCTGCGGAGCTGGCGGTTTTCGACGGTGACTTCCCGTATGGAGGAATTCAACTGGTGGAGTTCGTCGTCACCCGTAAAATCGAAATTGTACTGTGCGCCCGTGTTGCGGTATATGCTCAGACCGTCAAGCATCTTGTAGATGGGACGCACGTAATATATGTTCATGAAGAAGAGCAGCATGAGTATTAGCAGCAATCCGACGCCGACGGCTACGATGCCGGGGATGATGCTGCGGTAGAATGTGCTCTCGAAAGTCTTGGAATTCTCGGCGAGTTCGTCGTAGACCGCGGCGGTGAGATTGTCGATGTCGCTGCGGAGCCGGTTGAAACGCGGCTGGAGACGCTCGAAGTACCAGGATCGGGTATCGATGAAGTCGGACTGGATGACGTCTTCGAGTTCGAGCGAAGTGAGCATGTAGGCCGAATAGGAATACTCTACCGAATCGGCAAGGGGCATCATGCCGATCGAAGACAGCGATGCGCGCAGGCTGTCGCAACGGGAAGTAAAGGCGGTACGGTCGAAATCCGGAAGGCTTACCGAGGACTCGTCGCCCACGACCGCGAGCAGGGCGAGATTGTACTCATTGCTCTGGTCAGCGAGTTTCTGCGCTACGTTAATGCTGTATATATTGTCAGCTATGGTATCCGACACGTATGAGCTCATGCTCCTGTATTCCATCACGGAAATAAGGCTTGATATGAGCAGGACCGCAGCTATGGCGCTCAGGCTCAGGATCAGCTTGGTACGCATCGAGAATTTGCCCCAGGCGTGTTTGGCGAATAAATTTCGCAAGGCCATTCTTTAATTTTTTATAAAAACAAATACAAATATAAAAAATTTTTTGTAATTTTGTGCATCTAGTATATAAATTACCGTATGACCGAAGCTCAAAGGGAAGTAATCAGGCTCTGCATCACCAAAGGGGCCTGCAGTATCGCCGATTTCAGCAAGGCATTGGACATCAGCGTCCCCACCGCAACCAAAAAGGTCGCGGAACTCATGCAGGAAGGGTACATCCAGGAACAGGGTAAGGTAGGCACAAGCGGGGGCAGGCGCCCCAACACTTACGGCCTCAACCCCGACGCGGGTTATTTCCTGGGTGTGGACGTCGCACGCCAGCACTTCCACGTGGCCATATCCGATTTCAAAGGGGAGATCAAATTCTTCATACAGGACATTTCATTCGTGCTGGAGGCTAATGCGGAATCGTTCCGCATCATGTGCCGCAAGATAAAGGAAGTGGTCTCCGACGCAGGACTCAACTGGCAGAAAATACTCGGAGTCGGGCTCAGCCTTACCGGACGCGTGAACCCCGAAAAGGGCTTCAGCCTGTCGTATTTCGTCAGCGACGACATTCCGCTCAAGGATATATTCCAAAGGGAACTCGAGATCCCTGTCACGATCGAGAATGACTCCAGGGCGATGACCTACGGCGAATATATGACGCTCGGCAGGGATGCGGACCCCGACATGCTTTTCATCAACCTCAGCTGGGGCCTCGGCATGGGCATGATACTCGACAACCACCTGTATTACGGCAAATCGGGTTTCAGCGGCGAGATCGGGCATTTCCCGCTGCTCGACAACAATATCATCTGCCGCTGCGGCAAGCTCGGCTGCCTCGAGACCGGCGCTTCCGGCTCCGCCCTCACCCACTGGATTAAGGAAAGGCTCAAGGAAGGCAGGCGTTCCTCTCTCTACAAGGTTTTCTCCGAAAAGGGAGACATAACGCTGCAGAACGTTCTGGACGCCGTTGAAGATGAAGACGTGCTTGCAATCGAAGGGATAGGTGAGATAGGCGCCACTCTCGGACGTGGCATAGCCGGCCTCATCAACATCTTCAATCCCGGCCTCGTCGTGGTGGGAGGGCGTCTGATTGTAGGCAAGGACTACCTCATGCTGCCCATACGCACCGCAGTGAACAAACTCTCGCTTTCGAAGGTCAGCGCGGATACCAAGATCAGGTTCTCGCGCCTCGGGCGCAGCGCCGCCGCCATAGGCGACTGCCTCCTGTCCCGTGCTAAACTCCTCGATCTCTTGTAATGGCGATGATCCAATCGATGACAGGATACGGCAAGGCGGAGGCCGTGCTCGATACGGGCAAGATAACCGTCGAAATCAGGACCCTCAACGGAAAGAACGCTGATGTCAGCGTCAAGACCGGCCTGCTCCCCCGCGACAGGGAACTGCAGGTACGCAGGAAAATAGCCGATACCCTGCACAGGGGCACCATAGACCTGTTCGTGAATTACGTTCCTGGCGAAACTTCAGGTGCAAAAACCATAAATGCCTCGCTTGTAAAAGATTACTACGCTCAGCTTTCAGCCATCCGCAGTTCCCTGCCCGGCTTTGCCGGCGATGAGCCAGGCTCCTCCGCAGGGACATGCGATGAACTGCTCGCCGCCATCCTTCGCTTTCCCGACGTAATGGATGCCGGCAAGGAAGACCTGATCAACGAAAGCAACTGGCCCCTGGTCGAGAGAGCCCTTGACGAATGCCTCAGGGCCGTATGCGAATACCGCGAAAAGGAAGGCGCCGCGCTCTATGCCGACGTGACTTCCCGCGTGCAGAGGATACTCAGTCTCGAGGACGAAGTGGAAGCGCATGAGTCGCAGCGCCTCGAAAGTGTCAAGGCTAGGATACTCAAGAACGCCGAAGAGACCGGGATCAAGCTCGACCCTGAACGCTTCGAGCAGGAAATGGTGTTCTACCTCGAAAAACTCGACATAAACGAAGAGAAGGTAAGGCTCAGGCAGCATTGCCGCTATTTCATGGACACCATCGACAGCGATCCGTTCCCCGGGAAGAAACTGGGATTCATCATACAGGAGATGGGGCGCGAGATCAACACCACCGGGTCAAAGGCGAACAACGCCGCAATACAGAAGGCTGTGGTGCGGATGAAGGACGAGCTGGAAAAAATCAGGGAACAGTCGATGAACATTCTTTGATTTTTTATATATTTGCGATATCACAGGTGAAGATTCTCTATCATAACAATCAGGTCCAGCGGAGCCAGGCACATGCCTGGCAGCCATAATGCGTCTCCCGCCGGACCGGCTTACCTGGCGGAGAGCCGCCCCGCGGAGCATTTCCGCAAGCGTTAATTATTTAATCGACAGTTAGTAGTATGCCGGCTTATCCGGCTTTTTTTGTTATTATGGACAATCCAAGATTCACTTTGGTCCGCGACGCCTTCCGCAAACAGGCCCTCGCGATCGACACCCCGGCCGAAGCGCCGTCTAAATATTTCGGAGAACTTGTGTTCGGCCGGGAAAAGATGCGCAGATACCTCGATCCCGCCACTTTCTCTGCACTCGAGAAGTGCATCGACAATGGAGAACCCCTCGACCTTGACACCGCCGACATGGTTGCGGCAGGCATGAAGCAGTGGGCCCTCGAACATGGTGTGACGCATGTTACCCACTGGTTCCAGCCCCTCACCGACACCACCGCGGAAAAACACGACTCCCTGCTCGAATACGACGGCAAGGGCGGAGTGATAGAGAGTTTCAGCGGCAGCGCCCTCGTCCAGCAGGAACCGGACGCCAGCAGTTTCCCCAGCGGAGGCCTCCGGGCTACATTCGAAGCCCGCGGCTACACGGCCTGGGACCCCGCCAGCCCCGTCTTCATACAGGACGACACCCTTTGCATCCCGACCGTCTTCGTATCCTATAACGGAGAAGCCCTCGATTACAAGACTCCCCTCATCAAATCCCTGAAGGCAGTATCCGATGCCGCCCTCCCCATCTGCCGGCTCTTCGACGGGAGAGTCAGCAAGGTTATCAACTATCTGGGCTGGGAGCAGGAGTATTTCCTGGTCGACGAAGACCTTTATTCCGCCAGGCCGGACCTCATGCTCACCGGACGCACCCTGATGGGACACCAGTCAAGCAAGAGCCAGCAGCTCGACGACCATTATTTCGGAGCCATCCCTTCACGCGTAACGGCATTCATGAAAGACCTCGAGACCGAGGCCTACAGGCTGGGCATACCGCTCAAGACACGCCATAACGAGGTGGCTCCCAACCAGTTCGAAATGGCCCCGATTTACGGCGAGGCCAACCTGTCCAACGACCAGAACCAGCAGGTGATCAATCTCATGCACAGGATAGCCCGCAAACACGGTTTCGTGGTCCTTCTCCACGAAAAGCCGTTCAACGGCATCAACGGCAGCGGCAAGCACTGCAACTGGAGTCTCGGCACGGATACCGGCATTCCCCTCCTGGCTCCCGGGAAAGACGCCGCCGGCAACCTCCAGTTCCTCGTTTTCTTCGTAAACGTCCTCATGGCCGTACAGCGCCACAACGGTTTGCTCAAGGCCACCATCGCCTCGGCCACCAACGCACACAGGCTCGGCGCCAACGAAGCTCCGCCCGCAATCATCTCCGCATTCCTCGGAAGGACCATGACCGGAGTCCTCCGCAGGATCCTGGAAACCCCGTCCGACGCTCCCGTGGTAATAGCCGGCAAGAAAGGCACCAAGGTCGGAGCCCTCGGCATCCCGGATATCTTCGTGGACAACACCGACCGCAACCGCACGTCCCCCTTCGCCTTTACCGGCAACCGTTTCGAATTCAGGGCCGTGGGTTCCAGTGCAAACTGCGCTGGCGCCATCACCACCCTCAATTCGGCAGTGGCCGAGCAGCTGAAGGATTTCATGCTCAGCGTAAACGGGGAACTCTCCAAAGGCAAGCCCCGCAACGAGGCGCTGATAGACAGTCTCAAGCCATTGATAGCAAAGGTTATAGATACTGTCTGCTACGATGGCAACGGCTATACCGAGCAGTGGAAGGCAGATGCCGCACGGCGAGGGCTCGACACAGAAACCTGCGTCCCTGAGATGTTCCGCCAATTCACCACCCCTGAATCCGTTGCGATGTTCACCTCTACCGGAGTCTTCTCATCCAGGGAGCTCGAGGCCCGCAACGAAGTGAAGTGGGATAAATATGTAAAGAAAGTCCAGATCGAGGCCCGCGTGATAGGACGTATGGCTACGAATCACATAATCCCCGCCGCCCTCGAGTACAAGCGGCAGCTCCTGGAAGGTCTTTCCCTCGAAAAAAGCGTGTTCGGAGACGGAGCGTGCGGGAATACCGAAACCGGTATCGTGAAGGATATCTCCTTTCTCGTGGATGAACTGCGCTCCAAGGTTGACGCCCTCGAAGCATCAAGGGAAAAGGCAGACGTGATCGAAGGCGATTACGAAAAGGCGCTCGCATACCATTCCATAGCCGAGAGCCTGGACGGCATACGCGGCCCGATAGACAGGCTGGAAGAAATCACCGACAACGCTCTATGGCCTCTTCCCAAATACCGTGAGATCCTGTTCATAAGCTGATGACGGAAATGAGCACTGCCAGAAACAGCAAATCATTGATGACCAAGCGTATCCGCAGGATTCTGCTGGTATGCAGCAATTACGACAACTTCGCCCTCGAAGAAGACGGGCGCCTCGAGGAACAACTGGCCTCCGAATATGCCGGGCTGAACCTGAGCAATCCCCCTGTGATTACCCGGGCCGAGACCCCGTCCGAGGCATTGGCCCTGGCCGGTGAGGATTTCGACCTGGTCATAGTGGTTTACAACACAGGCCGGGTGGACGTCGAAGATTTCGCAGCCCGCCTCAAGGCCGCCAACCCCGTTGCTCCCGTGGTCGTCCTGTCTTCGTACAACGGCGAAATGGCCCGCAGGCTCCACAGGATAGACCGCACCAACATCGACCAGGTCTTCTGCCTGTACAATTCCACCGACCTCATCATAGCCATCATCAAACTGTTGGAAGACAGCCTCAACGCCGAACACGACATACTCGAAGGCGGTGTCCAGGCTATCCTGCTGGTGGAAGACAGCGTCCGTTACTACAGCAGCTATCTATCCCTGGTCTACAGGCTCATGCTCGAGCAGAACCGCGAGAGCATAAAGGACGCCCTGAACGAGACCGAGAAGGTACTCCGCAAGCGGTCCCGCCCCAAACTGCTGTTCGCCACCGACTATGAATCGGCCGTGGAGCTCTACCGCAAGTATGGCCGGAACCTGCTGGGCGTCATTTCCGACATAGGCTTCGTAATGCACAAGGGAGACGATCCTTCGACCGAAAAACCGGATGCAGGCGTGGACCTGTGCCGGCTCATACGCGAAGAGAACCCCAAGATGCCCTTCCTCATGCAGAGTTCGCAGGACAGCATGCGCGAAGTGGCCCAGAGCCTTCACGCAGGCTTCATACTCAAGCGCTCCGAAACCCTCCAGCACGACCTCGAAGAGTATATCGGGGCCAATTTCGGCTTCGGCGACTTCGTGGTCACCGATCCTGACTCTGGCGAAGAACTTGCACGCGCCAGCGACCTCCTGGGAGTAGAAAGGCTCCTGAACGGGATCGAGCAGAGGGTGCTCGACAGCCTGCTCGCACGTAATTATGTGAGCAAATGGCTGCTCGCCAGGGGTATATTCTCAATAGGCACCAGGATCAAGGCGATGTCGCTCAAGGGCAATCCCGAGGCCTCACGCATCCTTGCCGCAGAAATCCACGACTTCAGGCTGAAACAGGGTCTGGGAACCGTGGCGGAATACTCCCACGGGAGTTACAACGACGCCATACGCTTCGCCAGGCTCGGGGACGGCTCCATGGGAGGAAAGGCCAGGGGCCTGGCCTTCCTCAACCACCTGCTCCAGGAATACAGCCTGTACGACAAATGGGACGGAGTGAGGGTGCTCGTGCCCCGCACCCTGGTGATAAGCACTTCGTGTTTCGAAAGCTTCGTGCTGGACAACGGGCTGCAGTATGTAATCAATTCCGACGTCACCGACAGCGAGCTCCTGTCGGAATTCGTGTCCGCCACCCTTCCGCAGGACCTTGTCATGGCCCTGCGCAACTTCATCAGGTACTGCCGCAAGCCGCTCGCCGTCCGTTCTTCTTCTAAACTGGAAGACTCTTATTACCAACCTTTTGCGGGTGTGTATTCCACATACATGCTCCCGCGCACCGACAACGACGACCAGCTCCTCCGCCTGCTTTCCAAAGCGATCAAGAGCGTGTACGCCAGCGTCTATTTCGCAGCATCCCGGTCGTACATAAAGGCTTCGGGCAACGTCATCGCCGAAGAGGAAATGGCCATCGTGATCCAGGAAGTCTGCGGAGGATACGAAGGAAAGTATTACTTCCCCACACTGTCCGGAGTTGCCCGTTCGGTCAATTTCTATCCGGTCGGATACGAAAAGCCTGAAGACGGGATCGTAAAACTCGCATACGGACTGGGCAAGGCCGTCGTCGACGGGGAACAGGTGCTCCGTTTCTCGCCCGCCAGTCCGCACAACACGCTCCAGATATCCACTCCGGAGCTAGCTATGCGCGAAGCCCAGCAGGTAATGTACGCCCTCGACCTGCAGCCGGACCGCTTCAAGACCTCGGTCGACGATGCCGTGAACCTCGCAAGGCTCCAGATTTCCGACTGCAAGGGCTTCAAGTCGCTCCGCCACGTCGCTTCCACCTACGACAGGAACGACCGCCGTCTGGTGGACAACGCCTTCGCCGAAGGCCCCAAGTTCATCACCTTCGCCCAGATACTCAAATACGACTCTTTCCCGCTTGCGGACATCATTAAGACCCTGCTGGAAATCGCCAGGAAGGAAATGCGCTGCGAGGTCGAGATGGAATTCGCGGCGGAACTGTCCCCCGGAGAAGAAGGGCGCACCGTATTCAACGTATTGCAGATCAGGCCTATATCCGATGAGAGCAAGGCCACGGAAGTGGACTGGGACAAGATCGATGTCCCCTCCCCGCTGATCAGTTCGGAGAGCGCCCTCGGCACGGGTTTCATCGAAGGGGTTAAAGACATCATCTACCTGAAGCAGGAAGCCTTCGACCCCCTCAAGACGGTCGAAATGGCGGCCGAGATGTCCGGCTTCAACGCCGATATGGCAGCGGAAAGTGCCGGCTACGTGCTCATAGGCTACGGCCGCTGGGGGACCTCGGTCCCGACGCTCGGCGTACCGGTGAAGTGGAGCGACATCTCGGAAGTGAAAGCCCTCGTGGAATGTTCCCTCCCGGGTTTCCAGCCCGGACAGAGCCAGGGTACCCATTTCTTCCAGAACATGACATCCTTCGGTGTCGGATACATGGGTGCCGAATCATTCGATTCCGCCAGTCTGGAGTCGATGCCTGCCGTGCGCGAAGGCAAGTACTTCAGGCGCGTCCGCTTCCCCGAGCCCCTTTTCATTTGCATAGACGGAAGGTCCTCCAAGGGGAT
>ONSD01000062.1 GCA_900320385.1 uncultured Bacteroidales bacterium | reverse complement strand
CTGCCTCCGAATACCGCGACCTCAACAGCACCTACCAGTTCAATGTCGAGAAGTTCTACGACATGGTCAAGATCAACCGCGACCTGCGCGACCTCGACTTCAAGAAGAACCTGGAGGCGAAGGAGAAGTTCTGCGAAGAGGCCGAGAAGCTTGCGGAAAACGAGAATGTCGTAGCCGCCTTCAACGAACTCCAGAAACTCCACGAGCAGTGGAAGGAATTCGGCCCCGTCGCCAAGGAATTCCGCGAGAGCATCTGGGCACGTTTCCAGGCCGCCACTTCGGTTATCAACAAGAAGTACCAGGCCCATTTCGAAGGCCTGAAGGAGAAGCAGAAAGAGAATCTCGCCGCCAAGACCGCCCTCTGCGAGCAGGTGGAGGAAATCGCGGCCATGGACCTCAGCAGTTCTTCGGAGTGGTCCAGCTACTCCGCCAAGATACGCGACATCCAGGAAGAGTGGCGCAAGATAGGTTTCGCAACACGTAAGGACAACCAGAAGATTTACGACCGTTTCCGTGCCGGCTGCGACGCCTTCTTCGGCAAGAAGAAACTCTTCTACGACCAGTTCAAGGGCGAGATGGACGAGAACGTCCGTAAGAAGGAGGATCTCATCCGCCAGGCCGAGGAACTCAAGACCAGCACCGACTGGAAGAAGGCAACCGACCAGTTCATCGCGCTCCAGAAGCAGTGGAAGGAGGTAGGCAACGTGACCCGCAAGAAGAGCGAGGCTCTCTGGAAGAGGTTCCGCGGCGCCTGCGACGAGTTCTTCGCCGCCCGTGACGCTGCCGCTCCCCAGGAGAACAACTACTATGCTAACCTGAAGGCCAAGAAGCAGATCATCGACGACATCAAGGCTTACGAAAGCAAGGATGCCGCCGCCGATGCCGAAGCTATGAACGCTTTTGCCGAAAAGTGGCGCGCGATAGGTTTCGTGCCGTTCAAGGAGAAGGACAGCGTGAATGCAGCCTATGCATCCGCGATGAAGGAGAAGTTCCCGGATTACCGCGAATCGGCCGGTACTCCCCAGCGCGGTGCCCGTCAGGAAAGGCCTCTCAGTGCCAAGGACCAGCTCATACGCAAGTATACCGCTCTCCAGCAGGAGATCGAGACCTACGAGAACAATATCGGTTTCTTTGCAGCTTCCAAGAATTCGGAGGCCCTGATTGCCCAGATGCAGAAGAAGATAGAGAAGAGCAAGGAAGACCTTGCGGCCCTCAAGGAGCAGATTCGAAAGGCAGAGGAGGGCGCTGAATAGAGATGGACAAAAATACAATAACCGCTTGGGTGCTGATCGGCGCCATCCTTCTCGGATTTACATTCTACCAGTCGAAGCAGGCCCGCAAGCAATATGAGTATCAGCGGGTGCAGGATTCCATAGCGATGGCCCAGCAGGCCGTGCTGGATTCCATAGCAGCTGCCGAGGCCGAGGCGGATACCATAGCCCACACGCCCCTTGTCGCCCAGGAAGCTGAAGCGGTGAGGATTTACAAGGACTCCACCCTCGACGCTGCCCATGCCGCCGAAGGAAGCATTGTCACCCTTGAAAACGACAAGATTGTGCTGGCGCTCAATTCAAAGGGTGCCCAGCCTTATTCGGCAAGGGTGAAGGAGTATTACAATTACGACAGTACCGACCTATACATTTTCAATCCTGGCAAGAGCGACTATTCGGTGAGCGTTTACACCGGCGAGTACATCCACACCAGGGACTTCAATTTCCAGGTGGCGGAAAAGACCGATACCAGCGTAGCGTTCCGCCTGCCGTTTTCGGGAGGTGGCTATATCGAACAGCTCTACATTCTGCGGCCGGGTGAGTACATGGTCGACAATGTGCTCAGTTTCAAGGGTATGGACAAAGTGCTTCCGCGCAATGTCTATTCTCTCGACATCGACTGGAACGTCACAGTCCCGCGCATGGAAAAGAGCTATCGCAACGAGAGCCAGTATTCCAAGATGGACATCTACCAGCCCGGCGACAAGAAGCCGGTGGAGATCGGCCGCGGCCGCAGCGCTTCCAAGAACGTGGCTTCCAGCGTCAGCTGGTTCGCTTTCCAGCAGCAATTCTTCAGCACTATCCTGCGTTCGAAGACCGACTTCACTTCCGGCAATTTCGCCCTGACGTTCGCGGACCAGGACGACCCGCAGCATAACCTGATGAACTGCAGCGCCCAGCTGCGCAAGGAGTTCACTCCCGGCGGGGATATAGTGCTGCCGTTCGAGATGTACTTCGGACCCAATCATTTCCGCACTCTCAAGTCGTACGGCCAGAAGTACGAGAAGATAATCCCTCTCGGCGGTTCGCTCGTAGGATGGTTCACCCGTTTCGTAATCATCCCGCTGTTCGACTTCCTTCACCGATTCATAGCCAATTTCGGCATCATCATCCTCCTGATGACCATCATCATCAAGATAGTGGTGCTGCCTTTCACCTACAAGTCGTACGCTTCGTCCTCGAAGATGCAGGCCCTGCAGCCCGAGATGGCCAAGATCAACGACCGCTACCCCAAGCAGGAAGACGCCATGAAGAAGCAGCAGGCGACCATGGACCTTTACAAGAAGGCCGGGGTGAGTCCGATGGGAGGCTGCCTCCCGACGCTGCTCACCTTCCCTATACTGTGGGCGATGTTCCGCTTCTTCCCGGCTTCGATCGAGCTGCGCCAGCAGCCCTTCCTGTGGGCGGATGACCTTTCGGCTCCCGATTCCATCATCGACTTCGGGACCCGCATCCCGCTCCTCGGCGACCATCTGTCGCTCTTCGCCCTGCTCATGGCGGTTGTGATGTGGCTGTACAGCAAGCTGATGATGAACAACCAGACGGCCTCGAACGATCCCAGTGCGGCAAGCATGCGCTTCATGAGCGTGTGGATGATGCCCATCATGATGTTCTTCATCTGCAACAACCTGTCGAGCGCACTCAGCTACTATTACCTCATCTCGCAGCTTATCAGTATGCTCGAAATATGGCTGATCAAGAAATTCTTCGTGCATCCCGACGAGATTCTGGCAAAGGTCCGCGCCGCGGAGAGCAAGCCGGTGAAGAAGAGCAAATGGCAGCTCAGGCTCGAAGAGGCACAGCGCATGCAACAGCAGCAGCTGCGTGAACAGCAGAAACGCAAATAGAGATGATAGCCGACAATCTCGAAAGAATCAAATCCGAACTGCCATCAGGTGTAAAGCTGGTGGCAGTTTCCAAATTCCACCCCTTGAGCGTCCTGCTGGAGGCGTATGCCAACGGTCAGACCGTCTTCGGGGAGAACCGTCCCCAGGAGTTCGCGTCCAAGGCGGTTCAGATGCCGCAGGATGTGGAGTGGCATTTCATTGGGCATCTGCAGACCAACAAACTCAAACTGGTGCTGCCTTATGCTTCGGTGGTCGAGAGCATCGACACGGAGCATCTGCTGGATGCCGTGGATGCCTGGGGAGCGCGTAACAATAAAGTTATAAATGTTCTGCTTGAGGTGCATATAGGCGCTGAAGAGAGCAAGCAGGGCTTTATGCCTGATGAGGTTTACGAGATACTCAGCCGGGCAGAATCCGGTTCATGCTGGCCGTTTGTGGATTTCTGCGGCCTTATGGGCATGGCAAGCCATACCGACGATGAGGAGGCGATAGCGGGGGATTTCGCCAGGATAAAGGCCCTTTTCGACGAGTGCTGCTCCCGATATACCGGCTTGAAGGATTTCAAGCAGCTTTCGATAGGCATGTCGGAAGACTGGCGCATAGCGCTCCGTTACGGAGCCACGCAGGTGCGGATTGGCACTGCAATCTTCGGGGCCAGGGAGTATTAGTATTTCTGCAGGAAGTCGCTCAGGTTGTCTTCCCGGCTGAGTCCCAGTTTCTGCCGCATTCGGTATCGCGTCATTTCCACGGAACGTACCGTCATTCCCAGCAGGGGAGCGATCTCCTTGCTGCTGAGGTCCATCTTGAGATAGGCGCAGATCTTCTTGTCGGTTATCGACAATTGCGGGTATTCCGCTCCCAGACGTTTTAGGAAGTCGCTGTATACAAGGTCGAAATTGTTTTCGAATTTCTTCCAGTCGCTGTCGTGTTCGATGTTGCTGCGTATGAGTTCGGTGAGCGAACGCAGCCTCTGGAGCTGGTAGCGTTTGTCCTCGCCGTCCTTTAAGCCCTCGATGCTCTTGTCCACTTCGTTCCCTATCTTCTGCAGGAGTTCGTTCTTGCGCTGGAGGTTCATGGTACTTGCCGCCAGGTCTTCGGCCTTGATCTCGAATTCGCGCTTCATTTGCGCCTTTTGCATCTCTTCCGCTTGCAGGGCCGCTATCTTCTCAGCCTTGCGCTCTGCGAATTGCCGGATTGTCAGATAAATGCAATACAGGAATCCGATTCCGGCAAGGATATACACGAGCACAGCCCACCAGCTGCGGAACCAGGGGGCGGCGATATATATTTCCTTCTCCGCTGCGGAATATTTTTCTCCGAAATGACGGTTGTACGACCTCACGGTAAAGGTGTAATGTCCGGGAGCAAGATGTGAATACTCTTTTCTCCCAGCTCCGTCCAGAGGGGAAAATCCCTTGTCGTAACCCCTCAGGCAGCACGAATACTCAACGCTTCCATCCTCGGTGTATGCCGGCTCTACGAAACTGAATTCCAGCGAATTCTCTTTGTAGCGGAGTTTCAGCGGCGCCGCCTTGGCCGATCCCCGCGAAGAGAAGACCGTCCTTCCTTCTTTCGGCAGACGTATCTCGTTTATGAATACCTCGTTGCGAAACTTGCCTTCCCGCAGGTTTCCTGCCTCGATGACGTCGAAACCATCTTCGGTATTGACCAGAATGTACCCGTTCCCGAGAGAAAGGGTGTTTTCGAACCCCAGAGGCCGGAGGCCTGTCAGGTGCCTGAGGGATAGGCTGTCGAGCTGCCTCATGCCGTTTCTGGAAGGATATTCCACCGCCTGTACTCCACCCGACCAGAAATATTTGATGCGCCTGTCGGGCGTTTCGAAAAGCATCAGAGAGTTGCGGCTGTTTTCTCCAAAGAGGGCGTTGAGCTCGTATACCGGAACCGCCTGTTTGCCATCAAAGCGGTAGAATCCTCCTTCAGTGGAGAAGACGATCTCTCCACGGTAGAGTCCGGGATATATGCTCCGGTCGGATGGGAATCCTTCTGCGGAACCGAAATGCTCCGCTTCCATCACTTCATGCCCGTCGGGAGACAGGGTGAGCCTGTATAGTCCCTTTACGTGATGCCCGAACCATATCCTGGAGTCGATGTCCCTGAAGAAAGACTTGCCGCTCTCGTTGAAATTGCGGATGTAGCCGCCGAAATGCCATGTCTCCGCTGGCTTTTCCAGAACGAAAAAGCGTTCGTATGTGCTGCCCAGCATGAGCTTGGCAGGAGCGTCGTCCAGAGGTTCAAGCTTCCAGCAGCCCTGGAGGGGGATATGCTGCTTGACCTTGCTACCTTCTATGATATAGATGCCTTTATCGTGGCAGCAGAATAATTGCCCGTCGAGTACCTGCAGGTTCCACACCTGCCCCTGGAGACCTTCTACCCGCTCGAAGTCAGCGTCGGTGTAGGCACCCGGCAGCTTTTCGGAGGCGATGCGGAAAACTCCTATATTGGTACCTAGGTACAAGTATCCGTTGTACAGGACCGAGGCGTATCCTGTGCCGAAGATGTCGGAGTCGCCGAACAGGCGGAAGAAAGGAGCGGAGAGGAGTACATAATCGATTCCTTTGTCGAGCCCGAGCCACAATCCTCCGGATGTATCGAAGTACATCGACAGTATCGTGTTGTTCTGCAATCCGTTGTGTGTTGTGAGGTGGTATGTCTGCCCGTCTTCTTTGCGACGGATGTATACTCCGTCCGAGGTGGTGCCTTCAGCACGGAAATAATCATTCTCGGCCGTGCAGAATACTTCTCCTGTCTCTTTCCGCTCGATGCCGCTTCGTTCCATGCCCCCGCTGCGGAGTATATACCTGGCGCTCTTGTCCTCGAAGACCAGATCGCCTGCGGCATCTCTGGAGATGTCCCATATTTCAGTGAGAGAAACGTTGAGGGAATCCAGCAGCGATTCGTATTTCACCCCTGAAGGCGAACAGCAGAATCTTCCCAGTTCATTGGTGCCTCCGGCATAGAGGGCGTGCTCATTCCTGTCGTAGTATAGCGATCGGACGCTGGTGTAGTTGTGAAGGCGCATCAGTGTCCACTCCCTGCCGTTGAATTCGAGCACTCCGTTGTTGTTCGCGAAGTACATGCATCCTCCTTCACCCTGCACTATGTCCCAGGTCTGGGTGCCGCCTTTATATACATCCTTCGAGAAGTTCCTCACTATGGGATTATAGGCATGAGACAGGATTGTTGTAGTGGCAAGAAGCAGGGTGAGAAGTGCCTTTTTCATACTTATAGTGTTGTGGTTGCGCAAGTTAGCAATTTTATGCTTAAGAGGCAAATATTCGCTTGTTGAGTTTTTGTGAGATGCTTTTCCGTCCGTTTGCATTTTAGGATTATTACATTTGCATCGAAGAATTTTTTAAATTTTTTACCAACCATACAATTGTTAAACCAATTTCTACCTAATGAAACACTTATTTGCTAAAGTAGCCCTGGCCGTTTTGATGGTTTTGGGGTGGGGCGGTGTTAACGCACTCGCCCAGCAGGTGTCAGGTACGGTAACAGATGCCAACGGTGATGCCGTGATCGGCGCTGCGGTAATGGTTCAGGGAACCACGCGGGGCACTACCACGGATATCGACGGCTCCTATACCATAGCTGCCGCCCCGGATGCAGTGCTTGAGTTCAAGAGCATCGGATATGCGGACCAGTCCGTACCGGTGAATGGACGCAGCAGGATCGACGTGGTCATGGACGATGACGCCCTCTTCCTCGATGATGTCGTGGTAGTGGGTTACGGCGTCCAGAAGAAAAGCGTCGTCACGGCATCCATTGCCAAAGTATCGTCCGAAGACATCGAGGCCGCCAAGCCTCTTCGCGTCGACTCCGCCCTCAAGGGTCTCGCCGCCGGCGTCAATGTTACATCGTCTTCAGGGCAGCCGGGCGCCTCTTCCCGCATCCGCATCCGCGGTACCGGTACCATCAACAATTCCGATCCTCTATATATAGTGGACGGAATGCCTATCGACATCAACGGCATCGACTTCCTCAATCCTTCCGATATCGAGAGCATCGAAGTGCTTAAGGATGCGGCTTCGGGTGCCGTGTACGGTGCGCGTGCGGCAAACGGCGTCATCCTCGTCACCACCAAGAAGGGTGTGAAGGGCAACGCAAAAGTAAACTACAACTTCAGTTACGGCGTCTCCAGCCCTTGGCGCGAGAGGGAAGTTCTCAATGCCTCCGAGTATGCGATCATGCGCAACGAAGGGCGTATCAACGCTGGGATGGCACCCATCTACGCCGACCCGTTCTCCTACGGAGAGGGTACCGACTGGCAGAAGGCTGTGTTCAACTACAATGCTCCCCAGCAGAACCATGAACTTAGCGTAAGCGGTGCATCTGATAAGGTAAATTACTACCTTTCACTCGGTTACGTGAAGCAGGAAGGTATAGTCGGCGGTAATTTCGGCCGTTCCAACTACGACCGTCTCACCCTGCGGTCCAACACCACGTACGAACTCTTCAACATGAGCGATGAGAGGGATTTCCTCAACCGTTTCGCGCTTACCAGCAATGTGTCTTATGCCAATGTCAAGTCGACAGGCATCAGCACCAACTCCCAGTACGGATCCCCGCTCGGCTCCGCCCTCGCCCTCTCTCCGATTCTCGGTGTTTTTGCAACGGAGTCCCAGGCTGCGCAGCAGCTCATCGACTATGCCGGGGAAGAACTCATCTATGATGCCGAAGGACGCATGTTCATGGTGCCCGGCGGCGACTATAACGAAATGGTGAACCCGATAGCCAGCCTATCGCTGCCCGCCAGCCAGGGTTGGAAGCATCAGGTGGTCAGCAACTTCGCCGCTGAACTCGATCTGATCAAGGATCTCCGCTTCCGTTCTTCGGTAGGCTTCGACCTCTCATTCTGGGGCAACAACGGTTATACCAAGAAGTTCTATCTCGGTTCCAACAACCGTTCGGACAAGACCGTCGCAAGTTCTGAGAGCGACCATAGCTTGACCTGGCAGTTGGAGAATACCCTTACCTACAGCAAGGAATTCGGCAGGCACGGTCTCACCGTCCTGCTCGGCCAGAGTGCCAAGGACAACAGCGGTCAGTATCTGGGCGGCAGCCGTTATGACCTCGTCGACCTCGGCAAGCCATATATCGACTATGCCACCGGTCTTCAGGAAGACGGCCGGATGAGCGTCTACGGAGGTCCCTACACTCACGCCAGGCTTGCATCCTATTTCTTCCGTGCAAGCTGGAACTACGATGAGCGCTATATGGCAGAAGTCACCGTACGCCGTGACGGTTCTTCGCGCTTCGGCTCCAACAACAAGTGGGCTACTTTCCCGTCAATCTCGCTTGGCTGGAACCTCCACAAGGAGAGATTCCTTATCCTGCCTTCGTGGTGGGACGTCCTCAAGGCCCGCTTCTCGTGGGGAGAGAACGGTAACGAAGCCATAGGCAATTTCCGTTACACCGTACTCACTTCATCGGGTAACAACTACATCTTCGGCGAGAACGAAGCCGTGTCGGTGGGCGTAAAGTCCAGCGGCCTCGCGAACCAGAGCCTCCGTTGGGAGACTTCCCGCCAGACCAACGCCGGTGTAGACATGGCCTTCCTGCGCCAGGCACTCACTTTCACGGTTGACTGGTACCGCAAGGTCACCGACGGTATGCTGATGGAAATGGTGATCCCTTCCTACGTAGGTGAATCCAAGCCTATAGGCAACGTAGGCGTTATGAGCAACAGCGGTGTGGAGATGGAAGCCGGTTATAAGTTCGGCATCCGCGACGCCCGCTTCCGCATCGGCGGCAACCTTACCTATCTCAAGAACAAGCTTATCGAATACGGTAATG
>ONSD01000057.1 GCA_900320385.1 uncultured Bacteroidales bacterium | reverse complement strand
GTTATTCAGCACTCTGGAGATTCTTTAAATAGGGCGTAGGACTAAGAAACCGCCAGTTGCCTCGGCAAAACCGTGGAGGGCAAGAGAGAATTCCGGCCAAAACTCTCCTGCCCGCCGTTTTTAAGCGGGGTGTAAGCGCGAAATCGGCCAAAACTCTCCTGCCCCAAGCATTTTGCAGACCCTGGCGGTAAGTTTTGCGCCCTGAGAGTAGGTTGAGCGGAAACGGGAAAGGTGTCAAAATGGAAGCAGTTTTCTCCCGAAAGATGACAAAAGAGGAAGCCTCCGGACTAGAAGAATTCTTCCACGTCCTTGGCGCTCACGGGGTTGCCGCCGAGGATGAGCAGGCGCTCGACAACGTTGCGCAGTTCGCGGATGTTGCCGGGCCAGTCCCTGTCCTGAAGGGCTTTGAGGGCATCTTTGGAGAAGGGAACCGGGCTCTTGCCGCTCTCGGCGCAAATCTGCTTGACGAAGTACTCCACGAGCTCGGGGATGTCCTCCTTGCGTTCACCGAGTGTGGGAACGTGTATCAGTATGACGCTCAGACGGTGGTAGAGGTCTTCGCGGAAGTTGCCCTTTTCGATTTCGGCCTTCAGGTCCTTGTTGGTGGCGGCGATCACGCGTACGTCCACCTGTATGTCCTTATCGGAGCCCACGCGGGAAAGCTTCTTCTCCTGCAGGACCCGGAGGACCTTGGCCTGGGCGGCCAGCGACATGTCGCCTATCTCGTCGAGGAAGAGGGTTCCGCCGTCAGCCTGCTCGAATTTGCCCTTGTGCTGCTTGATGGCGGAGGTGAAGGAACCTTTTTCGTGGCCGAAGAGCTCGCTTTCGATGAGTTCGGACGGGATGGCGGCACAGTTCACTTCGATATAAGGCATGGCGCTGCGCTGGCTGAGGGCATGCAGGCTCCTTGCAACCAGTTCCTTGCCCGTGCCGTTGGACCCGGTGATAAGCACGCGCGCATCGGTGGGTGCCACCTTCTCTATCATCCCGCGTATGTGCTGCAGGGCCTTGGACGAGCCTATCATCTCCTGGCCGTAAACCTTCTTCTTGAGAACTTTGTTGTCCTTGACCAGGGTGGTGCGTTCGCCGGCGTTCTTGACGGTGATGAGCAGACGGTTGAGGTCCAGGGGCTTCTGGATGAAGTCGAAGGCGCCCTTCTTGATGCATTCCACCGCGGTGTCGATGTCACCGTGACCCGAAATCATCACCATGGCCGTATCTATGCCCTGGGTTACCACGTAATCAAGCACCTCTTCGCCATCCTTCCCCGGCATCTTGATGTCGCAGAACACCACGTCGTAGTGTTCCTTGTCTATCATCTGCTCCGCTATGGTTCCGTCTTCGGCGGTATCGACCTCATATCCCTCGTCCCCGAGGATTTCCTTGAGCGAATTGCGTATCGCCCTCTCGTCGTCTACTACAAGAATTTTCATATCATGCAAATATCGCAATTTTCCGGGAAAAAGAGAAAAATGCTATCTTTACGGATGATATGTTCCAGAACATCCTACTCGTACTGATCTATATCCTGGCGCCCGCGGGAGTGTTGTGGCTGTGCAGGCATGTCAGCTGGCTCGGAAAGATAGGGCCCATCCTGATCCTCTACATACTCGGCATCATCCTCGGCAATCTGTGGCATCCGTCAGGGATGGCCGGGATACAGGAGGTGCTGAGCAGCGCCGCAGTGCCGATGGCGATTCCGCTGATGCTCTTCGGATGCACCTTCCGCAAGGGAGAGACCAAGAGCCAGGTGCTTGCGGTGGTCACAGGCATGCTTGCGGTGATGGCGACCGTAGTCGCCGGCTTCTTCATTTTCGGGAGGAAACTGCCTGACGGTGCCATGGTGGGCGGAATGCTCACCGGCGTATATACCGGCGGCACTGTGAACCTTGCGGCCATCAAGACCATGCTGGGAGCCCCGGAGGAGACTTTCATATTGCTGAATTCGTACGACATGGCGGTGAGTTTCCTGTATCTCACATGCCTTATCGCTTTCGGGATCAAGATGTTGCGCAGGTTCCTGCCGTCACTGGACAGCCTTTCGGCAGGTAACGGCGGCCCGAGCGCGGCAACGCCCGGAACCCGCCTGCCCGGGCGTAGTAAAGGATGCTTCGTAGCATCGTATTTCCGCGAAGAATGGCTGCCACTGCTCATCACCGCGGGAATCATAGCCGTTTCCGCAGGTGCGGGCCTGCTGGCTGGAGACTGGTTCATGACGGTGTTCATCCTCATGCTCACCACCCTGGGCATCGCAGCTTCGTTCTGGCCAAGGCTGAGGAAGTGCAGCCGGAACGAACCCACCGCGATGTATTTCATTTACATCTTCTCGATAGTAGTGGCGTCGATGGCCGACCTCACCAAACTCGACTTTGCCGGAGGAATGCGGCTGCTGGGGTATCTCAGCTTCGTGATTTTCGGCTCCCTGCTCCTCCAGGTGCTGCTTGCCAAAGTCCTGAAGATAGATGCCGACACCACGGTGATCTGCTCGGTATCGTTCATCTGCTCGCCGCCCTTCGTGCCGATGATGACCACGGCGATGAAAAACGAGAGGGTGCTGGTAGCCGGCCTTTCGGCAGGTATAATAGGCTATGCTGCAGGGAATTACCTCGGATTCCTAATCTATCGCCTGCTACTTCTCCTGTGATCCTGAACCGGGCAGAGGCTTACGCCCATATGAAGAACGAAAGCGAGGCGCTGAATGACATCAATGTGATCCGTACCCGTGCCGGACTCAGCGGCGATGCGCTTATGAGCTCTTCCAACATGAAGGGCCGCGGCTATTCCTCCGTGCTGGACGCCGTACTGGACGAACGCCGCCTGGAACTCTATTATGAGGGCTTCCGCATCACCGATCTCCTCCGCAACCAACGGGACATCGACCGGCGCTTCCCCAGCCGCACCGTGAGCGAGGTTATCCGTTACACCGATCCCAGGATCCAGTATCAGATTCCCACTTCTGAAACCAGCGTAAGCGGTATTCCCGCCAACGAGAGGTAAGCGAAACCTTGATATTACCGCGGAGGGCACTGAAAAATGGAAACATCATCAGTGCCCTCCTGCTATACCGGATTATTTCTTGCGTATCAGTGATATACCGTCGCGTATGGGAAGAAGGACCACTTCCACGCGGGGGTCGGAAGCGACTGCATCGTTGAAGGCCCTCAGGCCCCTCGTCTGGGCATCCGTCGCGGCAGGCTTGGAGTAGACTTTGCCGCCCTGCATCACATCATCGGCCACTATCAGGCCACCAGCCCGCAGCAGGGGCAGCACAGCTTCGTAGTATTGCAGGTATTCCCGCTTGTTGGCGTCGATGTAAACCAGGTCGAAGAGGCCGCCGTCCGGGGAAGCCGGAAGGCCTGCAAGCCATCCGAGGGCGTCGCCTATATGGAGGGTGATCCTGTCCGAAACCCCGGCGCGCTCCCACGAGGCGCGTATCAGGTCCTCCAGTTCGTCGTTGATTTCCAGGGCGTCGACATGGCCGCCTTCGGGGAGTCCCTGCGCAAGGCACACCGTAGAATACCCGGTGAAGGTACCTATCTCCAGAACCCTTCGCGCAGCCGAAAGCTCCACCAGCATGGTGAGCAGCCTCCCCTGCACCGGCCCCGAAAGCATCTGGGGGTAATTCGTATGGATGTTGGTCTGTGCCTTTATCCACTCCAAAGCCTCTCCGGCAGGAGTGCTGTGCGTACGCAGATATTCCTCCAGCGGGGTTTCCATCAGCGTATCCTTTCCTTCCTGATACCGTACAGGTGATGGGTCCGGGTGTCTATCTTCATGCGGTAGCGGAAGGGCTTGCGGGCACCCGGCGCCGGTTCGATGTAGAATTCTTCGACATGGAATCCGTACCTGTGATGAACTACCGACTTGAGTCCGCGGTATGCGGTACCCTCCGAAGTGAGGGCCTTTAGCAGGTACTCCTGCACTATGTCGATGTATGCGGCCAGATGGTCCAGTTCCTGCTCGCTTGCCTCTCCGGCGGTGCCGATGGGGATGTCGATGACGTCCATGGCCTCGATGAGTGGATTAGGATCGTCCGCAGGGCCGCCCTTCGTGAGCATGAGATAGTTGAACTGAGCATCGCTCACCACGTGCAGGAAGTAATACAGCTTGCTGGTTTTCCACGATTCGTATTCGGCTTGCGAGCAGAATTCGTATGGGGAGATGCGCCAGCGGCTGGCTATTTCTTCCTTGAGTACGGCGTCGCGTCCGGGATCGCCGGTGAGCACTATCTTGGTGGTCCGGCTCCTGAAATCGGCCAGCCTGGCGGAGCGGGTATATATCCTTCCCTGCCCCATGCAGAGCAGAGGCAGCACCAGCAGCAAGAGGACCGACAAATATTTTTTCATACCTCGCAAAGTTAGGAATTTATGCTTAAATTTGTAAACTATGAGTGATTATATCGTATCGGCCAGGAAGTACCGTCCGGACACTTTCGAAAGCCTTATAGGACAGGACAACATAGCGCAGACCCTGAAGAATTCCATCAGCAGGGGCCAGCTCGCGCATGCCTACCTGTTCTGCGGACCCCGCGGAGTGGGCAAGACCAGCACCGCCCGCATCTTCGCAAAGACCATAAACTGTTCGAACCCCGGTCCCGGACTTGAGCCCTGCGGCGAATGCGAATCATGCCTTTCCTTCCAGGAAGGCCGCTCATACTGCATCCATGAACTCGACGCAGCTTCCAACAACAGCGTCGATGACATACGCAACCTTTTGGAGCAAGTGCAGATACCTCCGCAGGTCGGCCGTTACAGCGTGTACATCATCGATGAGGTGCACATGCTCAGCACACAAGCCTTCAACGCCTTCCTCAAAACCCTGGAAGAGCCCCCGGCACACGCCATCTTCATCCTCTGCACAACCGAAAAGCACAAGATCCTTCCCACCATCCTCTCCCGCTGCCAGACCTACGACTTCAACCGCATCACGGTGAGCGACATGGTGCAGAACCTGCGCGTCATCGCAGGCAAGGAAGCGATTAACATAAGCGACGAATCGCTGCACGTGATAGCGCAGAAGGCCGACGGCGCCATGCGCGACGCCCTCACCCTCTTCGACCAGACTGTAGCATTCTGCGGCAGCGAAGTCAAATACGAAGACGTGGTGCGCAACCTCGGCGTGCTCGATTACGAATACAGTTTCCGCCTCGTGGAAGCATTCCTGGCAGGCGATTACGCAAGCGCCCTGCTCATCTTCGACGAGGTGCTCCGCAAAGGCTTCAACGCCCTTCACTTCGTCTCCGCCCTCAGTTCCCACCTCAGGGACCTGCTGGTGGCCCGCACCGGTGGGCTGGAAGCGCTCCTGGACCTCCCCGACTCGCTCAAGGGCAAGTACCGCGACCAGGCCGCACACTGCCCGGTGAAATTCATCTACGACGCGCTCGGCATAACTTCCGACTGCGAAGCCGGTTTCAAATACTCTTCGAACCAGAGGCTGCACATCGAATACGCCCTGATGAAACTGAGTTTCCTGTCCAAGGCTCCGGCAGATGCCACCACCCCTGCTCCCGCTCCAAAACATGAGCCTGCTCCCGCACAGCAGGTCCCGGCCACGACTCCGGCCCCGGCCCCAGCCCCGAAGGGCGGCCGAAAAGCCGCATCCAGGCTTGCCGCGCTGATGGACGAAGACGGCGACGAAAGCGCCACACAGCAGCAGCCCGAAAAAGTCGAAGCCACACCCATACCCGACGACGCCAGCATCCATGCGGCATGGCCTGTCCTCGTGCAGGAATTCTCCGCAGGCAGGCCCCGCCTCGCCAACACCCTCGGCGATGCGAAACTGACCATCGAGTCACTGTCCGATTCGAAGGTGGTCGACTTCGAAGTGCTCAACGAATCGCAGAAGAAGTGGGTGGAAGAACGCATCCTGCGCGACCTGGAAAGGGCCTACAACGACAAACTCGGCACCAAATGCATACGCCTCGAAGTAAGCGTGCGCCCGGCCGAACAGACCGAACAGAAGATATACATGCCTGAAGAAAAGGCACAGGATTTGATGGGCCGCAACCCCGAGGTCCGCGAATTCATAAAGGATCTCGGGCTCGATACCAAGTAGACAAGAAGCATGAAACTACGCTGCGAACATCTGGTAAAGAAATACGGCGTCCGTACAGTGGTGAAGGGCGTCTCGATGGAAGTTGAACAAGGGGAGATAGTGGGCTTCCTGGGGCCTAACGGCGCCGGCAAGACCACCAGTTTCTACATGATAACCGGGCAGATAGTGCCCAACGACGGTCGCATCTTCCTCGACGAAGAGGAGATAACCGGCCTGCCCATGTACAAACGCGCCCAAAAGGGACTGGGATACCTGCCCCAGGAGGCTTCGGTGTTCCGCAAGATGAGCGTGGAAGACAATATCATGTCCGTCATGGAGATGTCCGGAATGCCCAGGGAAGAACGGCGCGAGAGACTGGAAAACCTCATAAGCGAGTTCAATCTCAGCAAGGTGCGCAAAAGCCTCGGGATACAGCTCTCGGGTGGTGAGCGCCGCCGCTGCGAAATCGCCCGCGCCCTGGCCATCGACCCCAAGTTCATCCTCCTCGACGAACCCTTCGCAGGCGTCGACCCCATCGCGGTCGAAGATATCCAGTACATAATCGCCAAACTCAAATACAAGAACATCGGCGTCATCATCACCGACCACAATGTCGGTGAAACCCTGGCCATCACCGACCGTGCCTACCTGCTCTACGAAGGCACCATACTCCAGCAGGGCACTCCTGCAGCCCTTGCGGCCGACGACGACGTGCGCACCAAGTATCTGGGAAGCGGCTTCGTCCTCAAGCGCTCCGTATCGGTGGAACGCGCACAGCGCGAGCACGAAGAGGCCCTCGCCCGGCAGAAAGCGGAAGCCGCCTCTGCAGAACCTGCTTCGGCGGCTTCGGAAGAGACCGGTCCGGAATCCCCGTCCGATCAGTTGATCTGAGCGCCGTTTGCAACGGCTTCCTCCGGGGTGATGAAGCGCATGCTTCCGTCACCCTGCTTGGCCATGAGTATCATTCCCTGGCTCATGATGCCGCGTATGCTGCGCGGCTGCAGGTTGGCGAGAATGCATATCTGCTTGCCCACCATGTCCTCCGGTTTGTAGTACTCGGCTATGCCTGAGACGATTACACGCTTGTCGATACCGGTATCGATGGTAAGTTTGAGGAGCTTGTCGGTCTTCGGGACCTTCTCGGCTTCCAGAACCGTCGCGGTGCGTATATCCATGCGCCCGAATTCATCGAAGGTCACCTCCTCCTTCTGGGGTGCCACCTGCCTGGCGAGTGCAGCCTTGGCGGCGGCTTCCTTAGCGGCCCGTATATCTGCGAGCCTCTGCAGCTGGGCATCGATGGGGGCGTCGTCTATCTTCTCGAACAGCAGTTCCGATTCGCCGAGCGCATGTCCCTCTCCCAGTATTTCCTGCGAACCCAGCATATTCCAGGTCAGCAGCGGAAGGCCGGGCGAAATCAGCATCTTACCGTGACGGCGCGCATGCAGGGCCGCAGCTTCACCCTCGGTGAAGAAGTTCTCCGTAGGCTTGCCTTCGCCTTCGCGGTAATCCTGGCCGGCGTCGAGGGTGACGCGGAGGATGCTGCGGAGCTTCTCGCAGGAGAAAGGCAGGAAGGGCTCGAACGCGATCGCAAGGTCGGCGCACAGCTGCAGGCAGATGTTCAGCACCGTGCCCGTGCGTTCCATGTCGGTCTTGGCGAGTTTCCAGGGCTCGGAATCGGAAATGTACTTGTTGCCGGTACGGGCCATGCTCATGGCGTCCTTGAGGGCGTCGCGGAAGCGGAATGCTTCCAGATTGGCCTCCAGCGACCTGCGAAGTTCAGGTATCTCGGCAAGGGTGGCGCGGTCAAGGTCGGTGAGTTCTCCGCGGGCAGGCACCCTGCCGCCGAAATACTTGTGGGTAAGCACCACCGCACGGTTCACGAAATTACCGAATATGGCCACCAGCTCAGAGTTGTTGCGGGTCTGGAATTCCTTCCAGGAGAAATCGTTGTCCTTGGTCTCGGGAGCGTTGGCGGTGAGCACGTAGCGCATCACGTCCGCCTTGCCCGGGAAGTCGTTCAGATACTCGTGCGCCCATACAGCCCAGCCCCGGGATGTGGAGATCTTGTCCCCCTCGAGATTAAGGAACTCGTTCGCAGGCACATTGTCGGGAAGTATGTACCCTTCATGGGCCTTGAGCATGGACGGGAACACTATGCAGTGGAACACTATGTTGTCCTTGCCGATGAAGTGCACCAGACGCGTATCCTGGTCCTTCCACCACTTCTCCCAGGACTGCGGAAGCAGTTCCTTCGTATTGGAGATATAACCTATGGGAGCGTCGAACCATACATAGAGCACCTTGTTTTCGGCGCCTTCCACCGGTACGGGGACGCCCCAGTCGAGGTCGCGCGACACGGCACGCGGCTGCAGGCCGCCGTCCAGCCAGCTCTTGCACTGACCGTAAACCGTGCTGCGCCACTCCTTGTGGCCATCCAGTATCCACTGCGACAGCCAGTCCTGGTACTTGTCCAGGGGCAGGTACCAGTGGGTGGTCTTCTTCTTGACGGGAGCGGCACCGCTCAGCTTGGAATGCGGGTCGATCAGCTCTTCCGGGCTGAGGGTGCTGCCGCAATGCTCGCACTGGTCGCCGTAGGCGCCTTCATGGCCGCATTTGGGGCAGGTGCCCACTATGTAGCGGTCCGCCAGGAAGGTCTTGGCCTCCGGGTCGTAGAACTGCTCGCTTTCGCGGGTTATGAACTTGCCCTCGTCATAGAGCTTGCGGAAGAAGTCGGAGGCCGTCTTGTCATGGATCTTCGAACTGGTACGGGAATAGATATCGAAATTGATCCCAAGTCCGGTGAAGGAATCCTTGATGATACGGTGATACTTGTCCACTATGTCCTGTGGGCTGCAGCCCTGTTCGCGGGCCTTGATGGTGATGGGGACGCCATGTTCGTCGCTGCCGCAGATGAACAGCACGTCGTCTCCGCGCATGCGCAGGTATCTGACATAGATGTCGGCCGGCACGTACACTCCGGCAAGGTGCCCGATGTGCACCGGGCCGTTGGCGTAAGGCAGGGCGCAAGTCACGAGCGTCCTTTTGAAATTCTTCTCTGCCATTATTTGAACTTCTCTTTGATATTCTTCTTAATACGGCCCTGCTTGCGTTGCAGGGACACTATTTCCTTGAGGGCGGCTACCTGCTCCTCGTCTTTCATCGACGGAATGGCGCGGCGCAGCGAGTCCACCCGGCTTTCCAGCCTTCTTTCGGCATAGGTGAGTATGGCTTTGGGCAGTCCGTTCGCCAGCCAGGAAGAAGTCGAGGTCATTGAAGCCTGCAATTTCTGGACCGAAAGACGGTATTTTTCGATGGAATTGTCAGCAGTCACCCTGGCCAGCAGACGGTCGGGCGAATTCAGCAGCGAAGAAAGGATCTGGCTGTGTTCCACGCCGGCATCCGATTCCTTCATATATGCCTCGTATACTGCGCGGTATCCGGAGTTCACGAAACTGAATCCGTTCTGTTCGAGCCCTTCGGAAAGGAGCGAGGCCACGGTAGGCTTCACTTCGGGATCGTAGAATGGCGAATCGGTCTCAAACTCGATGACAGTGTCGCCGTAAGTGAGGAGCAGACCCAGGAGTTCCGCCTCTATCGGGGCCAGGATGCGGTTCTCCGGCACGTAGCTCCCAGCCTCCATCCCGTTCATGTCTTCCGGCGGAATCTCTCCGAAATCCTGTACAGGCTCGTAATCTTCCTGAAGCGGCGCACGTTCCGCTTCACGGCGGGCGCGTTCGTTTTCCTTGCGCTCGTCTTCCAGGAGTTTGGTGCGGGTACGGTTGACCCGTTGGAGGATGATGTCGGATTCGACACCGAACTTTTCGGCAGCTGCATTGAGGTACACCGTACGCTTTACGGCATCGGGGATGCGGGCCACGGTGTCGGCCAGGTCGTTGATGAGGTTGGCCTTGCGCAGCGGATCGCCTCCCGCGTCGGCGAGCAGCAGGTCCGACTTGAAATCGAGGAAATCTTTGGCACCGGACGCTATGAACCCCTGCATCTCGGCCAGGGTATGCTTCCGGGCATATGAATCAGGATCCTCTCCGTCAGGCAGGAGCACGATCTTCACGTTCAGGCCCTCCTGGAGGATGAGGTCGATATCGCGCAGGGATGCGTGTATGCCTGCGGAATCACCGTCGTTCATGAGGATTATGTTGGACGTGAACTTGCGTATGAGGCGTATCTGCTGCACGGTGAGAGAGGTCCCGCAGGGGGCTACGACATTGCGTATCCCAAGCTGGTGCAGCATCACCAGGTCGACGTTGCCTTCGACTATGATGCAAGCGTCCTGACGGGCTATCTCGCTCTTGGCGAACCAGATACCGAAAAGGATGTTGCTTTTTTTGTAGATGTCGGTGTCCGGCGAATTCACGTATTTTGCCGGATTGTCGCTGCGCAGCGTGCGGCCGCTGAAGGCTATTACGCGCCCGCTCACAGAATGGATGGGGAACATGACGCGCTCGCGGAACTTGTCTGCGAGGCTGCCGTCTTCCCTCTGCACAGCCAGGCCGGCTCCGAGCAGATACTCGTCCTTGTAACCGGCGGCCCGGGCGGCATCCAGCAGCGTGGTCTGGCCGGAAGGCGCCCATCCGAGGCCGAACTGCTCAATTGTAGAATCCTCGAGGTCGCGGGAACGGAAATAGGCGTAGCCGAGGTCCAGGCCCTCCCCTTTGTGCAGCTGCTCCGTGAAGAACTTCTGGGCGAATTCGCTCACCAGCAGAAGGCTCTCGCTGCGCTGCCGGCGCATTATCTCCTCGGCGCTCTCCTCTTCCTCCACTATCTCGATACGGTACTTCCTTGCAATATAGCGCAGGGCCTCGACATAGCTGCAGTGCTCGTGCTCCATCACGAAGCCGACCGCGCTGCCGGCCTTGCCGCAACCGAAACACTTGTATATGCCCTTGGCCGGTGAGACGTAGAACGAAGGCGTTTTTTCGTTATGGAAAGGGCAGCAGGCTACATAGTTGGCGCCGCGGCGCTTGAGCGTCACGAAATCGCTGACAACCTCCTCTATGCGGGCGGTATCGATGATCTGCTGGACCGTCTCCTGGGGTATCACGAAGCTATCTCACAAAGGAATTTGATGCGTACAAGGCGGATTTCCATCTCCTCGCAGTCCCCTCCCAGGGCGCTGATCGCATCCTCGATGGAATCGGAAGACGCCTCGTTCTTGAAATAATCGTAAATCTCGTCGACTATGTCTTCGTCGAGTTCGTTCTCGATGTAATAATCGAGATTCAGTTTGGTTCCGGTAGAGACTATGGCCTCTATCTCGGTCATGAGTTCATCCATGTCCATGCCGCGGAGTGACGCTATGTCGTCGAGTTCCATGCGGCGGTCGATGCTCTGGATGATGAATATCTTGTTGGCGCTCTTGGTGGGGGCCGACTTCACCACGAAGTCGTCCGGGCGCTCTATGTCGTTCTCTTCGACATATTTCTTGATAAGGTCCAGGAATTCTTTCCCGAACTTGTGCGCCTTGCCCTCTCCCACTCCCTGGCAGTTCTTGAGTTCGTCGAAGGAGATGGGATAGAGTATGGACATGTCCTCCAGCGCCGGGTCGCCGAAGATGATCCACGGCTGGAGTTTCAGACGGCGCGAAAGGTCCTTGCGGAGGTCCTTGAGCATGGCCAGCAGGGTGGGGTCGCCTCCCCCGCCGCCGGCCTTCATGGCGGCGTTCGCGGCAACCGTCTCCTCGTCTTCCTCTTCGGGGGCATCGTCGGGGAACTCGTTGTCCTTCACCAGGGTGAATACGGTGGGATGTTCGTAGAACTCCTCGCCCTTTGCGGTAACGTGGATGAGGCCGTAGGACTCTATCTCTTTTTCGAGCAGATGCGACACCAAGCCCTGATGTATCACCGTGCACCAGTACTTTTCGTCGTGTTCGGAGCCTTCGCCGAAATGCGGCAGCTCATCGTGCCTGTAGGATTTGATGAGGGCGTTTTCCTTTCCGGCGAGGATGAGTGCGAGATGTTCGGTCTTGAAATGCTCCGGCAGGCTCTTGATGAGCTCTATCACCAGCTGCATGTCGGCATGCCCGTCGAAGGTTTGCCGCGGATGGACGCAGTTGTCGCAACTGGCGCAATTGTCCTTGGGATAGTCTTCGCCGAAATAATTGAGCAGCAATTTGCGGCGGCACTGTCCGGATTCGGCATAGGCCACCACCTCGCTTAGCAGCTGGCGCGATATTTCCTGCTCACTCACGGGCTTGCCCTGCATGAACTTCTCGAACTTCTGTATGTCCTTGTAGGAGTAATAGGCGATGCAGACGCCTTCCTGGCCGTCCCTGCCTGCGCGGCCGGTCTCCTGATAATAGCTTTCGATGCTCTTGGGGATGTCGTAATGGATGACGAAGCGCACGTCAGGCTTGTCAATGCCCATGCCGAAAGCGATGGTGGCCACTATCACGTCCACCTTTTCCATGAGGAAGGCGTCCTGGTTCTCCGCGCGCACCTTCGCATCGAGGCCGGCGTGGTATGGCAGGGCCTTTATTCCGTTGATGGACAGGATGTTGGCCATTTCCTCAACCTTCTTGCGGCTGAGGCAGTAGATGATGCCCGACTTGCCGGAGTTCTGCCTTATGAACTTGATGATGTCCTTTTCGGCGTCCTGCTTTCCTCTCACCTCATAATAGAGGTTGGGACGGTTGAACGACGATTTGAACACTGCGGCGTCGGGTATCCCGAGGTTCTTGAGGATATCGCTCTGCACCTTTAGGGTGGCGGTAGCGGTGAGGGCGATTATCGGGGCCCGGCCGATCTCGTCGACCAGGGCCCTGATACGCCTGTATTCCGGACGGAAATCGTGCCCCCATTCGGAAATGCAATGTGCTTCGTCGACGGCATAGAAAGATATCTTGATCTCCCGCAGCAGCTCCACATTCTCCTCTTTGGTGAGGGATTCGGGAGCCACGTAGAGTATCTTCGTCTTTCCGCTGACAAGGTCTTCGCGCACTTCGTCCATCTGTCCCTTGGTAAGGGAGGAATTGAGGAAGTGTGCGATGCTTTCGTTGCCCGATACGAAGCCGCGGAGCACGTCCACCTGGTTTTTCATGAGGGCAATGAGAGGAGAGATGACTATGGCCGTCCCTCCCTTCACCAGGGCCGGCAGCTGATAGCACAGCGATTTTCCGCCTCCGGTGGGCATCAGCACGAAGGCATCACCTCCGTTGAGAAGATGGTTTATTATCTTTTCCTGATCGCCCTTGAAGTTGTCGTAACCGAAGAACTCCTTGAGGGTCGTGTGTATCTGCTCCGAGTAATCCTTCATGAATCAGTCCAGTGAATGAATTGCCAGTCCAGAACGAAGTTTAGGCTCGAACCATGTAGTCTTGGGCGGCATGATGTTGCCGCTGTCGGCTATGGCCATGAGCTGTGACATGGATACGGGATAGAGGGCGAAGGCTACCTTCATCTCGCCGCTGTCGACACGGCGCGAGAGTTCGCCGAGCCCGCGGATCCCGCCTACGAAGTCTATCCGTTTGTCGGTACGCAGGTCCTTGATACCCAGGAGCTTGTCGAGCACCAGATTGCTGAGGATGGTAACGTCGAGCACGCCGATGGGGTCGGCATCGTCGTACCTCCCGGGCTTGGCCTGCATGCTGTACCAGTGTCCGCCGAGATACATGGCGAACTCGTGGAGCTTCGAAGGATGGAAGACTTCCGTTCCCTCGTCCCTGAGGACGAAATCGGTGGCGAGGGCCGCCTTGAACTCCTCGGGATCCAGTCCGTTCAGGTCCTTGACCACGCGGTTGTAGTCGAGGATCTTGAGCTGGCTCTCGGGGAAGCACACGGCCATGAAGAAGTTGTATTCCTCGTCGCCGGTATGATTGGGGTTCTGCGCCTTCTTCTCCGCGCCGACGCGGGCGGCGGCAGCAGTGCGGTGATGACCGTCAGCCACATAGAAAGCGTCCACGTCATTGGTGAAAATCGCGGTGATGCGGTCGTTCACCGCCTGGTCCACGATGGGCCAGAAACGGTGTCCGAAACCGTTCTCGTCCACGAAGTCGTATTCGGGTTCGCCGGCGGAGGCCTTGGCCACTATCGCATTCAGTTCCGCGTTGTCCTTGTAAGCGAAGAACACCGGCTCTATGTTGGCGTTCTGGATGCGGACATGGACCATGCGGTCGTCTTCCTTGTCCTTGCGCGTGAGTTCGTGCTTCTTGATCCTGCCTGAAGCGTAGTCGTCAGTGTGCGCGCAGAGCACGAGGCCGTACTGGGTACGTTCCCCCATGGTCTGGGCATAGACATAATAGCATTCTTTGGGATCGCGCTTGAGCCATCCCCTGGTCTGCCACAGCTTGAAGTTCTTTACCGCCTCGTCGTAGACCACCGGGTCGTGATCCTCGGGCATGGGGTCGAAGTCGATTTCGGGCTTGGTTATGTGGAGAAGACTCTTCTCGCCGGCCATCTCCTTGGCTTCCAAGGAGTTAAGCACATCGTACGGGGGAGCTGCCACTTCGGTGACAAGTTCCTTCGGGGGGCGTATGGCCGCAAAGGGTTTGACTCTTACCATTTGTTTACCTGGAATCTGGTGTTGCCTGTTGCGAAGAAATCGGCTATCTGCCTTGCAGCGGCGATGCCGGCGTTGATATTGGCTTCCGCGGTCTGCGCACCCATCTTCTTGGGGGTGGCGAAAATGCGGGTCCCGAACTTCTCCTTCAGTTCAGCATAGTTGTCGGGAAGGAGGTCGGTCACATACTTGAGGTCGGGCCTTGCCTCGAGAGCCTTGGCGAGGCCTTCTTCGTCGATGACTTCCTTGCGGGCGGCATTGACGAGGCAGGCGCCCTTGGGCATGCTGGTTATGAGGTCGTAACCGATGCTCTTGATGGTCTCGGGAGTGGCGGGGATGTGGACCGAAACGAAGTCGTTGTTCGCATAGAGGTCCTTCACGTCCTTCGCGGGCTCGGCTCCGAGCTCCCTGATCTTATCGGCGGGGATGAAGGGGTCGATGGCGCTGACCTTCATTCCCAGGGCCTCGGCCTTCTTGCCGACGAGACGGCCGACCTGGCCGTAAGCCTGCACTCCGAGGCGTTTGCCCATGATCTCGCTTCCGGTGCCGGGAGTGAATTGGCCGCGGGACATGTAGATCATCATGGCGACGGCGAGTTCGGCGACAGCGTTGGCGTTCTGTCCGGGGGTGTTCATCACCACCACCTTGCGGGCCTTGGCGGCTTCGAGGTCGACATTGTCGACGCCGGCGCCTGCACGGACCACTATCTTGAGGGAGGGGGCGGCATCGAGCACTTCGGCCGTGACCTTGTCGGAGCGGATGATGAGTGCGTCATAGGGAGCCACCGCCTTTACGAAGTCGTCCTGTGCGGCGTACTTCTCAAGGGTATCGACGCTGTGTCCGGCTTCGGTGAGAATCTTCCTGATCCCTTCCACTGCTACAGCGGCAAAGGGTTTCTGGGTAGCGATAAGTACTTTCATAGTCTATTTCTTCAGTTTTTCGAAGTCCTGCATGGCTTTTACAAGGGCGTCCACATCCTCCTGGGTACATGCGTTGTAGAGCGAAGCGCGGAATCCGCCGACGCTCCTGTGGCCCTTGATGCCAATAATGTCGCGCTGCTTGGCAAAGGCCATGAATTCATCGGCGAGGTCTTCCTTGCCTTCGGCCATGATGAAGCATACGTTCATGATGGAACGGTCTTCCTTTACGGCAGTGCCGCGGAAGAGCGGGTTGCGGTCGATTTCGGCATAGAGGGCGTCTGCCTTCCTGACGTCGATGTCGTGCATGGCTTCGACGCCGCCGAGTCCCTTCACCCATTTAAGGGTTTCGTTCATGACATAGATGCTGAATACCGGCGGGGTGTTGAACATGCTGCCCTTGTCGATATGCGTGCGGTAGTCGAGCATGGTGGGGATGTAACGGCTCACCTTGCCCAGGCTGTCCTTGCGGATGATGGCGAAGATCACGCCCGCGGGGCCGGCGTTCTTCTGCGCACCGCCGTAGATCATCTCGTACTTGCTCACGTCCACCGGACGGCTGAGAATGT
>ONSD01000138.1 GCA_900320385.1 uncultured Bacteroidales bacterium | reverse complement strand
CCGCTTGCCTGGAGTATCGAAGCCCCGGTCCAGCTGAGCTGCATGAATGGCAGGAAAAGGCAAAAGATGAGGAAGTAACGGCTGGCGTCCTTCACAATGTCGGGCCCGCCTCCTAGCCATACCGGCACGCGTCCGCTGATGGCCGCTCCGGCTCCCGCGAGGCAGAGCGCGAATGCCAGCACGCTCGTGAAGCCTTTGCGCATGACCTTCCTGGCGCGCTGGAAATCCTTGGAACCTATGAGTTGCGCTACCTGTACCGAGAATCCCGACGAGGTGGCCATGCAGAAGCCCCCGAGTATCCAGGTGCTCGTGCTCACCAGACCTATCGAGGCCGCCTGCCCCGCGCCCAGATGCCCCACCATCGCAGCATCGATGTACTGCATGAGTATGGAGGAAAGCTGGGCCAGGATGGCCGGAAGCCCCAGAAGCCACGAAAGCCTCAGTTGCTCCCTGGCGTCCATGGGTGAGCCGTCCCGTATTTTCCCCAGCAATAGGTCCTTGGTCCCCGCCATCTACTTCTCCTGTATGATATGGATGTCCCTCTGCGGGAACGGGATGCTTATTCCGTTTTCGTTCAAGGTGTTGTATATCAGTTCTTTCTGCTTTGCGAGCAGGGCGTACTTCTCTTCCACGATGACGAATTGCTTTATCTTGAGGTTCAGGCTGCTCTCCGCCATGTCGTCGAGGGTGACCTTGATGCCGTATTTGGGCTCGATGAGCTCGCGGCCGAACTTGTCCCTGCCCTGGGTCTGCCTGAGGGCCTGCAGCAGCACGGTGCGGGCCTTTTCGACATCGCTGCCGTAGCTGATGCCCACCATTATCGCAGCGTATTCGTAGGGTGAATTGCGGGTGAGGTTCTTGAAGTTCTTGTTGAACAGGGTGGTATTGGTGAACACTATCAGCGAGCCGTCCTCGGCTTCGATCTGAGTGCTCTGGTAGGAGATGTTGGCCACCTTGCCTCGTATGCCTTCGCACTCTATGCGGTCACCGACGCGCAGGCGCCCGCTCATGAGCTGCATGCCGTAGATGAAGTTGTTCAGGATGTCCTTCATGGCGAGACCGAGACCCGTGGCAAGGCCCGCCGCTACGATCGAGAGCGCCCCCATCGGTATCCTGAACACCATCACGAACATGATGATGTAGCTGCCCCATACTATGATGCCGATGACGTTGTTGGCCAGGGTGAGGTTTACTTCGTTGTCGCGTATGTACTCAACCTTGCGCTCCCTCTTCTCGCTGGCTATCTTGTATTTCTTGTAGAAGGCGCGCATCACGTATGCTGCGTAGCGGAAGAAGAAATAAAGGGCGGTTACGGTCACTATCCTGTCTACCGACAGGCGCAGGATGTCGTTGCCCTTGGAGTCGGAGATGGAGTAGAAGACGGTGGAAAGCAGGCGCTTGAACATGGCGGTGAGGTCGAAGACGCCTGAGGCCCAATAGATGCACAGGGGAATCGAAACCACCGTCAGCGCGGGCACCAGTGCCGTCTTGACGAAGTCGAAGAGCCAGGTATGGCGTATGAATTCGCCTTTCTTGAGTTCTTCTTTTGTGAAGTGACGGCCTTCCGCCTGAAGCTTGCGCACTATGTAGCGTTCCTCATAGCGGTCCATCAGGTCGTGGATGGCGGTGAGGGCGCACAGGGCTGTGAGCTGGAAGAGCCACCAGATGAGCAGTTGTATGCTCATGAGCACATAGCCTAGCAGTGCCATTACCAGTGCCGTAACCATGATGAAAAGGGTGGTGCCGGAGTATGCGACGTCGTTGACCTTAACCTTCTTGCGCTGCGATTTCACGAGGGCGGCCTGCCAAATGGTGAATCCGAGCAGTACCGGAGCCAGAATGAGGTTGACCAGACGGTTGGGTATGAAGATTATGCGGAAAGTGATGACCACCAGCCCGAGAAGGATTATGGGCATGTAGAGCTTGATCCCTCCCCGTACTTTGTCAGCCTCCATGTGGATGAGCAGCGAGCCCATGATGGCGATAAGCAGCGCGGCGAACACCAGCAGCAGCTTGCTGGCTTCACGGAAGAAGTTCTGATGCACGAACTGCCCTCCGAAGAAGATCGTAAGCGTGAAGATGGCGGCACCTATCAGCAGCACTATCACCGGTTTGCGCCGGCGGTAGTCTTCGGTGCGGAAGCGACTGTCCTTCTTTTCGAGTATCGTCACCACCACCCAGCTCAGGGCAGAGGCGATGATAAGGAAGAGCAGCACATAGATTATGAACCAGGTTACTATGGGGCCGCGCCAGTCGCTGCTGGTGCCGGTCGAATACCCTCCGAAGGTTGTGTCGTATTTGGCCCTGGCCTCTTCGAAGGCCCTTTCGGAATAGCGCCTCAAAGACTTGAGGACGGTAAGGAAGTCGTCCTGACCCTCGACGAATATGCGCTTCTGGAGCGAGCGGTAGCGCTGCTGGGCGTAATCGTTGGCGTCTTTAAGCCGGCTGGCTGTTTGGTTATAGTGTGTGCTGTCGATGGTGACGCGCAGTTTGCTGCTCTTGTACATCGCGAGCAGGTTGCTCGCATAAAGGATGCAGGAGTCCCTGTCCGCGCGGGAGAGGGAATCAAGTACGAAGGGGCCTCCGCTGCCGTTGGTGGCAGGTGCTGGCGGAAGGATGGTGCCCCTCGGACCCATGGGCGGTATCCTCCTCGGCCTCAGGGTGTCCCCGGGCAGCAGTGGCATGAATGCCCGCACGCTGTCGGGCATATCCGGCAGGGAGGTGGAGTCCCGTATCTCGGGGGGAAGCCTTCTGAGCGCTTCGAGGAGCCTTTCGTAGCGGTCTATCTCTATGTCGAGCCGTTCGATTATCTCCTTGAAGGGCAGTTCCCTCTTGGCGAACTCCTCGTATTCCTTGGTCGCCGCCTTGAGCGAATAGGTGACGTCGAATGTGAAGTCCTGGTTCTGGGAATACAGCATCAGCGCCAGTTCGTTGCTCCGCTGCACCATGTCCACCATGCTGGAATGCCGGCTCAGGTTGCTGCGCTGCATCCGGGCGCGTGCATTTTCCATCCTTGCGTTCTGGCTTCCCAGTTCGTCGCGGAGGACGGCAAGGGTCTGTTCCAGGCTGCGTTCGTTGAGAACGGCGAATGCCGCCGTACCGAGCAGCAGGGCGGCTATTGTGGTGAAGATCCGTCTTCTTTTCATCATAACTTACAAAGATAGGACTTTATTTGGCAAAAAGAAACTTATTGCATTTTGTGCAATTTTGTTCGAAAAAAGTTACGAAACAGTGCTGAATTCCAAAAAAATGTTGTAAATTCGTACCTGCCACATAATACAAACGACATTATCCGATATGGAAGGAGCGATTACTCTCAATTCCAAGCCCGTCAAGGGCAATATCCTGGCTATAGATACTGGTTCAACGTCCAGTAAATTCGCATATTACAAGGACGGGGCGCTTTTGTGTGAAGGGAAGATGGACCATTCCAAGGAAGAGATAGCCAAGGCTCCGTATTTTGCCGACCAGCTTCCGATGCGTCACGACGCGGCGCTCAAATTCCTCATAGAGAACCATGTGCCGTGTGAAGACGTGGACGTCATCATGGCAAGGGGCGGTCTATTCACCCCGGTTATCACCGGCATCTACGACGTCAATGCCGACATGCGCGAAGTGCTCATGAGCGGACGCGACGGCAAACATGTATGCAATCTCAGCGCAGTGATGGCCGAAGACCTTGCCGCGGAGGTGAACGAAGCGCGTGAGGCCAAAGGCTACAAGGGGCCCTTCGGCCCGTGCCGCGCCTACGTCGCGGATCCGCCGATGGCGGATGAGATGCTCCCGGAATGCCGGCTCGGCGGAATCCCCGAATTCCCCCGCGAAACCCTTTTCCACGCCCTCAATTCCAGGGCGATAGTGCGCAGGTACCTTGCTGACACGGGACATACCGTCAACGACATCACGGCGATAGTCTGCCATATGGGCGGCGGGGTCACCATCTCGCTACACCGTAACGGCAGGGTGATCGATACTTCGCATGGCCTCGGAGGCGACGGCCCCATCACGCCAGAAAGGGCCGGATGCTGCCCTCCCCTCAAGCTCGTGGACATGTGCTTCAGCGGCAAGTATACCGAGCAGGAAATCCGCCACAAGCTCGTGGGCGGCGGAGGAGCGGTGGCCTATTTCGGCACGAATGATATGCGCGTGATCGAAGAGAAGGCCAAGGCGGGAGTGCCGGAGTACAAGGTGTTCATGGATGCTTTCTGCCTGAACATATCCAAGTACATAGCCGCTGAGACCGCTGACGTATGCGGGAAGGTGGACGCCCTGCTCTTCACCGGCGGAGTGGCCTACAGCAAATACGTGACGGGTGAAATCATCAAGAGGATAGGGCACCTGTTCCCCGATATCCGCATCTACCCCGGCGAAGACGAACTCCGCAGCCTGGCCGAGAACGGCTACATAGTATTGTCCGGTACCGCCAAGATCCACACTTACAACAAGGACAGGCTGATTGAAGACTGATAACCACATAATAAACTTGACATGGATAAAACTGATTTTTCAAAGAGATCCTTCTCCTATTACCCCACCAAGGCCATCGTAATCGCGAAATACGAGGGAGGGGCATGGGGCAAGCCCGAAATCACCGCTGACTTCAACCTGTCGGTGCATTGTTTCGCGGGGGCCTTCCATTATGCTCCCGAATGCTTCGAAGGACTCAAGGTGTTCCGCGGTGCTGACAACAGGGTCCGGATGTTCCGTCCCGAAGAGAATGCGCGGCGCATGCAGAGCAGTGCGGGGTATCTCGATATGGCAAGCCCGAGCGAAGAGATGTTCATACAGATGTGCATCATGTGTGTCAAGGCGAACTGGGAATTCATCCCGCCCTATGAGTCGGGAGCTTCGCTGTACCTGCGTCCGGTGCTATTCGGCAGCAATCCCCAGCTGGGCATACGCAATGCAGACGACGTTACCTTCGTCGTGATGGCATCACCGGTCGGCACCTATTCCGGTGCCAGGGAACTCACTCCGGGCACCGCCGTGCTCTCACGCAACTTCGACCGTGCCGCCACTTACGGCAGTGGCCATTACAAGCTCGGCGCCAATTATGCCCAGAGCCTGCACGCATACAATCTCGCCCACAAACTCGGCTACCGGGAACTGCTCTTCCTCGACAGCGCAACCCATACCTACATCGAAGAGTTCGGCTCATCCAACTTCTTCGGAATCAAAGGCAATACATACGTCACTCCCGATTCGGGCAGCGTCCTTCCGTCGATCACCAACAAGAGCCTCAGGCAGGTTGCCGCCGACATGGGCCTCAAGGTGGAGATGCGCAAGATATCGGTTGCGGAACTCGCCGAACTGGATGAAGTCAACTCGTGCGGCACCGCTGTGGTCATCACCCCTCTCTGCCGCATAGACGACAAGCCCGCCCTGGAAAGCGAGATCGTCACAAGGTCGTACAATTTCGGGAATCCGGAGCAATGCGGCCCGGTGAGCCGTAAGCTGTACAACACCATCGTCGGAATACAGAAGGGCCTGCTGCCAGACAAGTACGGATGGTGCCTGTTCCTGGATTGACATGACAGAAGACGAGAAGCACTACAGGACCGGCAACGAATACCGGAGGAAAGGGGATTGGCAGAATGCCATCAACCACTACCTCGAAGCTGTTGCAATCAATCCGGAGAGTCCGGCCAAGGGCGCCCTGGAGATGCTCGGCGACATCCTGGACTTCTACAACAAAGACATATATAACCCATAAAATAATCAAGACTATGGCAAAAATGCATGGGGCGGTGGTAGTGAACACTGAGAGGTGCAAAGGATGCAATCTCTGTGTCCTTGCATGTCCGCTCGGTGTCTTGGCCCTGACGCCCAAGACAGTCAACACCAAGGGGTATCATTATACCCATCCGGTCAAGGATGACGTCTGCATAGGCTGTGCAAGCTGTGCGATCGTCTGCCCCGACGGATGTATCACCGTTTATCGCAAAAAGGAGGAGTAAAGTCATGGCAGAGAAAGAAGTAAGTCTTATCAAAGGCAACGAGGCCATCGCCCTCGCTGCCATCCGCTGCGGCTGCGACGGATATTTCGGATACCCGATCACCCCGCAGAGCGAAGTCCTCGAAACCCTTGCCGCCCAGAAGCCCTGGGAGACCACCGGCATGGTGGTGCTTCAGGCAGAGAGCGAGCTGGCTTCCATCAACATGGTCTACGGCGGCGCAGGCACCGGCAAGCGCGTCATGACGTCTTCTTCCAGCCCGGGTATCTCCCTCATGCAGGAAGGCATGTCCTACATCGCCGGAGCCGAACTCCCGTGCGTTGTGTTCAACTGCATGCGCGGCGGCCCGGGACTCGGAACCATCCAGCCCAGCCAGTCGGATTATTTCCAGACCGTCAAGGGCGGCGGCCACGGCGACTACCGCCTCATCACCCTCGCACCCTCTTCGGTGCAGGAGATGGCGGACTTCGTGGACCTCGCCTTCGAACTGGCGTTCAAGTACCGCAACCCGGCCATGATCCTCGCCGACGGCGTCATAGGCCAGATGATGGAGAAGGTGGTCCTTCCCGATTTCAAGCCGCGCCGTACCGAGGAGGAAATCATCAGGGAATGCCCCTGGGCGGCCACCGGGCGCCTGGGACGCAAGAAGCCCAACATCATCACCAGCCTTG
>ONSD01000060.1 GCA_900320385.1 uncultured Bacteroidales bacterium | reverse complement strand
TTTCATGGCCGACAGCACGGCCATGACCGAAGCCATCGTCGGCAAGTATCTTTCCGAGAAAGACCTCGAGGCGGAAAGTGTCCGCTCCGCCGGACGCCTCAGGGACATCGGCTATTTCAGCCTGAATAAGAACAATTATTCGTTCGAGGCCGACACCATGCCCGACGGCACCGCCACCCTCATCTACAGGGTGCTGGAATACACCCGCAACGAGACCCCCGACGCCGCGGTTCCCATCACGCGCTACCGCATAGGCGACGTGAACATTTCACGCCCTGCCAGGATGCCCTTCAGGGAGAGTGTGCTCCGCGGGCTCAACACCATCAAGCCGGGCGCCCCGTACAGCGCCACCGCTGTGAACAACGGCTATTCAAGGCTCGCGTCCATCGGCGCCTTCAACTCCGTGAACGTGGAGATGACTCCCACGGATTCCTCCACGGTCGATTGCAACATAACCCTCGGCAGGGCTCCCACCCAGGGATTCAAGGGCAATCTTGAAGCCTCGGTGAATTCCACCGGGCTCATCAGCATCTCTCCCCAGGTCAATTACTACCACAGGAACATCTTCCACGGAGGCGAACGCCTCAACGTAGGAGTGCAGTGGGATGCCCAGTGGCGGCCTTCCGACAATACCAGGGCCAATGAATTCGGCGTTTCTGCCGGACTCAGTTTCCCACGTTTCCTCGGCCTTCCTTACAGGTTCTTCCCCCGGACGGTCCCGCGTACGGAGTTCAATCTGGCCTTCAACTATCAGGACAGACCCGAATACAAGAGGAACATCGCGTCGCTCAACTACGGCTACACCGGACTCAGCAGGAACAACGTCAGTTACCAGATATATCCTCTCAGGGTGAGCTTCGTGAAGCTCTACAGCCTCGATCCAGCATTCGCGGCCACGCTGGAAAACAATCCGTTCATGCGCTACTCCTACCAGGACCACCTCGACGCCGGCGTGAGCGGCACCGTATATCATAGCAGCAGCACCGACGTTATCCCACAGGGATCCTATTTCTTCCAAAGGGTCTCCCTCGACTTGTCAGGCAACGTCCTTTCGCTGTTCAAAAGCATGATGGGGGAGAATCAGGACGGGGCCAAGACCATCCTGGGCTCGCCTTTCTCCCAGTATGCAAGAGGTGAACTCTCCATCGGAAAATGCTGGAGCATTGGCTCAGACGGCAAGCAAGGGGTTGCGACGCGCCTGCTCATGGGTGTGGGTTACGCCTATGGCAATTCGTCCGTCCTGCCTTTCGAGAAGCGCTTCTACGCAGGTGGCGCATCCAGCATGCGGGGCTGGCAGGCCAGGGCCCTCGGACCCGGCACAGAACAGAAGAGCGACAGTTTCATAATACCCAGCCAGACCGGTGACGTGAAGCTGGAAGCCAATGCAGAGTACAGGTTCAAGGTGGTTTCGCCGGTAGAAGCTGCCCTGTTCGCCGATGTAGGCAACGTCTGGATGCTGCCGAATACGGCCGGGAGCGAAGGCGCGGTATTCCGTTTCAACGACTTTTACAAAAGCCTTGCGGCCGACTGGGGCATAGGTATCAGGGTAAACCTCAAGTTCCTCCTTTTCCGCCTCGATTTCGGCATGCAGCTGGTGGATCCCACCCAGCCGGAAGGCATGCACCTCATAAGCCCGTCATCCTGGCTCAAATCGGGCCATAATGCATTGCATTTCGGTGTAGGCTATCCGTTCTGACGCTGGGAATACAAACGTATACAAATGACAGAATACGACGCAAATAAAGAGTTCTTCCTTTCTCCTAAGATGAAGATGTCAGACCTGGTCAACTCCAATCCGGACCTGCTGAATATCCTCGACCGTTTCGGCATACGCCTTGGCTTCGGGGAAGATTCCGTCGAGCAGTGCTGCAGGAAACAGGACAAAGACGCATTCACCTTCCTGATGATATGCCGGATAGCTGCATACGGCGGCTACCTTCCCGGCAGTTCCGAACTCGACAAGGTGAAAGTGGCGGACTTAACCGGATTCCTCCGCAGTTCCCACGACTCGTATCAGGATGCGTGGCTGCCCGAGTTGGAGTCCAAGATCGACGTAGTCCTTTCGGGTCGCCCGGATGCCCAGAAAAAGGTTATTTCGGAGTTCTTCGTCAAATTCAAGGATGAACTTCACAAGCACTTCGAGATGGAAGAAAAGAAGATATTCCCTTCGCTTGACGCCATAGGGAAGAAAGGGAAAGGAGCCAGGAGGATCTTCAAGGAAGAACACGACAACATAGGGGAAAAGATACAGGATCTGATCAACCTTCTGCTGAAGTATCTTCCATACGGGAATCCCGACACCTGCGTGACCGTGCTCCTTACCCACCTGTTCTTCCTCAAGAAGGACCTGGCCACGCACTCCAGGATTGAAGACTGCCTGATCCTGCCGCTCTTGAAGGGATGGGAGAGCCATGAGTGAAAAGACCGGAGTGATTGTCATCAGCAGCTCCGACATCCTGTGCGGAGGATTGATGACGGTTCTTGCACGGACGGAATTCGCCGTGGATGAATGCCTTCCTTCGGTTCCCGCCGACACCGATGCCGGGCTGATTCTGGTAGATCCCACCGTGGCGGGCTACAGCGGCGTCTTCAGTTTCGACGTCCCAGTCGTGGCCGTGATACATGCCGTATACGATGAGGAATCGCTGAGCCAGTTTGCGGCAGTCCTGAATATCTACGACACACGGCAGGCCATAATCCGCAAGCTTCGCAAGGTGGTATCTCCGTCCAACGGGACTTCGCCCATTGCCGACGGGAGCGAGTTGTCCCCGAGGGAGAAGGAAATCCTTGTCTGCGTGGCCAAAGGCATGCTCAACAAGGAAATCGCATACAAATACAATATTTCGATATTCACCGTGATGACCCACCGCAAGAACATCACGGCAAAGACAGGTATCAAATCGGTAGCCGGTCTCACGGCATACGCGATACTCCAGGGCCTCATCGACATCGAATCCATCAAATGAATCAACTGTAATATGAAAATAATCCTAACACTACTGTCCATTTCCATGCTGCTGGCAGGATGCGGCACCAAGCCTCAGGCAACGCCTGCCATCACCACCTCACCGGCTCCGGTTCCCATGACCGAAAACGGCAAGGCAATCGTATACTTCACCGAAACGATAAGCCCCGAGAGCCTCCAGGCTATCTATGATGCGTTGGGCCGCAAGGCCACCGGAAAGGTTGCCGTAAAGATTTCGACAGGCGAACAAGGCGGCGAGAACTATCTCCATCCCGAACTCATCGGCGACTTCATTAAGAGTGTCGGCGGCAAGATCGTAGAGTGCAACACGGCTTACGGCGGCTCACGTCAGGAAACCGCAAAACACAGGAAGACCATAGAGAGCCACGGATTCAACGCCATCGGCGGAGTGGACATCATGGACGAGGACGGGGAAGTGAGCATCCCGGTACCAGCCGGTTCCAGACTGCTCAAGGACGACATCGTCGGCAAGAACATGCTGGGCTACGACTTCATGGTGGTGCTCAGCCATTTCAAGGGACATGCCATGGCAGGTTTCGGCGGCGCACTCAAGAATCTCTCGATAGGCTGCGCAAGCACGAATGGGAAAGCCTATATCCACACCGGAGGAAAGCACCGTACCCTCAAGTATGATTCCTGGTCTGATTCGAACCTCGCCAGTGTGGACGACTTCAAGGACGCAATGGCGGAGGCCGCAGGTGCGGTTGTCAATCATTTTGGAGACAACATCCTGTACATCAACGTAGTGAACCGTCTCAGCGTGGACTGTGACTGCGATTCACATCCTGCGGAACCCAAGATGAAGGACGTCGGAATCGTGGCCAGCCTCGACCCTGTGGCCCTTGACCAGGCATGCATCGACATGGTGTTCAACAGCCCGGACAAAGGCAACCGCGACCTGGTGGAACGCATAGTCTCGCGTCACGGCACCCGTATCCTCTACTGGGCTCAGCACCTGGGATACGGTTCTCGCAACTACGAACTCGTTCACGTCAAATAGAACTGCGCCGGCTCCCGATCCGCTTGCGATTAGGCATATGCGGCTGATTATTTGCCGCCCTTGCCGTAATACTTGGGCCAGCAGAACTCCAGATAAGATTTAAGGACGTCTTCGTGCCTGTTGGAGGCCGGTTTATAGAAAACCGTGCCTTCCAGGCCTTTCGGCATGAATTCCTGGTCTACAAAGTGCCCGGGATAATCGTGGGCGTATTTGTAACCGTCGGCATAGCCGAGGTCTTCCATGAGTTTGGTAGGCGCATTGCGGAGATGGAGCGGGACCGCCTTCGTCTTATCCTCTTTCGCCACATGCAAAGCCGATTCCAGGGCCATATAGGAAGCGTTGCTCTTAGGCGACGAAGCGAGGTACACGGTACACTCGGCCAGTGGTATGCGGGCTTCCGGCATGCCGATCTCGTGCACCACCTGGAAAGTGGCGTTAGCAAGGAGAAGGGCGTTGGGGTTGGCGAGACCGACGTCTTCCGATGCGCTGAGGCAAAGTCGGCGGGCTATGAACAGGGGGTCTTCTCCTCCGTCCAGCATCCTGGCAAGATAATAGATGGCGGCATTGGGATCCGATCCGCGAATGCTTTTTATAAAGGCGGAAATGATATCATAGTGCATCTCGCCATCCTTATCGTAAATGGCGATGTTCTCTTGCAGGCAATCAGTAACTAACTTATTGGTTACGAGTATTTTATCTGCATTTACCTGAGAATCAGCTACAATTTCAAGAATGTTCAGCAGCTTCCTTGCGTCACCCCCGCTCTGGCGGAAAAGCGCCTCGGTTTCGACAATCTCGATACCCCGTTTGGACAGCACTTCATCCTCATGGACCGCACGGTCCAGCAGCACCTGCAGGTCGTCGACACCGAGACTCTTGAGGACGAATACCTGGCAGCGGGAGAGGAGGGGAGAGATGACTTCGAATGACGGGTTTTCAGTGGTCGCTCCTATCAGCACTATGGTGCCGGCTTCGACTGCCCCGAGCAGGGCGTCCTGCTGGGCCTTGTTGAAACGGTGGATTTCGTCAATGAAAAGTATGGGGGACGCCTTGGTAAAAAGACTCCGGCTCTTGGCGGAATCGATTACTTCCCGCACGTCCTTGACTCCGGCGCTGACGGCCGAAAGGGTATAGAATTCGCGGTCGAGAGTTTCTGCGATTATCCTGGCCAGGGTGGTCTTGCCGACTCCGGGCGGGCCCCAAAGAATGAACGAGGAAAGATTGCCGCTTTCTATCATGTTGCGGAGTATGCAACCCTTCCCGACGAGGTGTTTCTGCCCCACGTAACCGTCCAGGGTACGGGGACGCATCCTTTCAGGGAGCGGTGGGAGCATTTCGTTCATAATTAATTGTATATCAGCCTATAAAACAAAAGAGTAAATAGGTATAACATTTTTGTTAAGCCCTATTTTCAAGCCATTTTGTCCAGTTTTTTGATGTAGCAGCGACGTTTCTTGCACCAGTCGGTCTCAAACGAGGAGAACTGCTGGCGGACGTTGGTATTGGTCTCCAGTTCGGCGTTCGATTCGGCGGATTTCACCCCCATCTCATGGTACTTGCGGAAGATGTCGGAGATAAGGACGGCATTCACCCCCTTGTTGCGGTAGTCGGGCCGGACGCCTATGAGCAACAGCTCTGCGACGTCGGAGTGCTTTATGAAAAGCGACTTGGCAAGGTGCCACCATCCGAACGGGAAGAGTTTGCCACGGCTCTTCTGCAAAGCCTTCGCGATGGAGGGCATCGTCACCCCGAAACCTACCAGTTCCCCCTTGCCGTTCTCCACCATTGTGAGGTAGCGCATGTCCAGCATCTTGAGGTAGAACCCGATATACCTGTCGGCAGTCTCCATGGGCAGTTCGGTAACCTCGTAAAGGTCTTTGTACGTCTCGTTGATGAGGGCGAATATCTTATGTGCGTAATCCTCCTTGCGTATGATCTTGCGGGTAAGGTTACGCAGGTGCAGGTCGTACCTCTCCATCACCATCTTCTCGATGCGGGCGAGTTTCTCCGGCAGTTCATCCGGTATCTTCACCACGAATTCATCCCAGTCGACATCCTTGACGAAACCCATGTCCTCCAGATGCTTGGGATAATATGGATGATTGTATATGAGCGGCATCGTGCTGATGCGGTCGAACCCTTCGATAAGATAACCTTCCGGGTCCAGGTCAGTGAAACCCAGCGGTCCGACTATTTCCTCGGCCCCGCACTCCCTTCCGAAATCCTCAACCGTTTTCACAAGGGCTCCGGACACTTCGGGATCGTCGATGAAATCCATCCAGCCGAAGCGGACCTGATTGTGCCCCCATTGTTCGTTGTTCTTTCTGTTGTAAATGGCGGCGACACGACCTACCGTCTCACCATCCTTGTACGCCATATAGAGTTTGTAATCGCAGAACGCCGATGCGGGATTGGTCTTGGGGTCCAGGGTATCCATCTGGTCGAACTCGAGATACGGCACATAATATGGATTGTTCCTGTAAAGTTTTTCGGGGAAATTGACGAATTTCCGTAACTCGCGGCGTCCCTTGATTTCTTTGATTTCGATAGACATAGGTGTTAGGTCATTTAGTATGTATGTGGCGCTAAATTACCAATTTCTCTTCTAAAATCAAAGTATTTTGGCTATCTTCGCCTTGTGCGAAGGAGTATCCTCATATCCCTGATCCTAGTCCTCGTATCGCTGCATGTACAGGCCCAGAGCAGCGGCCTCGGGCTGTACCAGTCGATGAAGGGATTGGGATTGAGCTACGACTTCTCCCATGCGCGCGGGACGGGCTTCGACTGTCTCACCGTCTTCGCCGACACAGGTGACCTGATGCTGGGCCGTTCGGACAAGGCAGGTATCAAATTCGGTTTCAACCGCCTTTACGGCTTCGCCGGTTTCCAGCATCCCATGGCACTGGTCAGCCTGTATGCCGGTCCCGGCATTTCAGCCGGAAGGGTCAGGGATATAGGCCACACCGATTACGGCTGGTGCCTCTCGGCATGCGGAACCTTCGGTTGCAGGATAGACTTCGACAGGGGAGTCAGCATACGGGCCGGTTTCACCGCCGAAGTTGGCGCATTCATCCATAAAGAGAAGGAACTGCACATGTCCTTGTACAGGAACGGTTTGATACACAGCGCTTTTCCATATATTGTCATTTCAATGGCCTTCGGAAGATGAGGTTCAGACACATCATAAGCCTGACCTGCGCCGCGCTGCTTCTATCGGTCATGTCCTGCAACGCGCAGTCCGACCGTTCCAGGTGGCGCCTGGGTACGGAATGGGGGTACAGTGTCGCGTTCTTCAACCATTACCATTATTGCTATCCCGATCCTGACATAGGTTACAGGGTGGATGACGAGCAGTACGTCAACATCGATTACCTCGGTGCATACTGGCTCATCTGCGGCGGCTATGACATATCGGAGCGCTTCAACGCATCCCTCGGCGTCGGTTCCATGGGCATCTACGACAAGCGTATCGTCATCCCCGTCGTTGCAGACGTCAACTGGCTGCCCAAGGGTGTCGGCTGCGACGGCCCCATAGTCACCCTCGGAGGGGGAGTCGCGGTCAACAGTCCCAGGCACAAGCCTATCGTGCTGGCACGGACCGGTGCAGGATACCGCTTCGCTCTCAGCAACTGGGCCGACCTGGATTTCATCCTGCGTTTCAGGGCCTCCCTGGACCATCCCAGGGTATGGGACGCTGACGGAGGGCGCTATATCGACGAGAGCGTCGTCCTGAGGAACGACGCTCTCTACTTCGCTGTATCGCTCGGGATGGTCCTGAGCTTCTAGAACAGTTTTTCCACCTGGGATATTATATCGTCTGCCGGAAGATCGGGGCTGAGCACGAGGTCGGGTTCCTTGAGCTGATAGCCCTTCGACATCGAGTTGAGCATACCGCCTCCGGTAACGTTCAGCATCACGAGTTCGTCTTTCTTTACGACACCTTCCCGTACGGCCTGGGAAAGGGCCTGAACCGCACATGCTGGAGCCGGGAGGATATCGTAACCCTCGAGGTTGCGGAACTGGAGTATCCAGTAGATGATCTCGTCGTTGCTTGCGGTGAATGCATCGCCGCCCGTCGCCTCAAGGGCGTCGAAAAGGCCTCCAGTCAGGCTGTAAGGCGGCTTGCGGTTGCTGAGCACCTTTGCCAGAATCACTTCGGCGTTACGGCGCCCCTCGGCCGGGTCGAGCTCGGCCAGAGCCCTTTGATGGGCCTTCCAGGAGTCGTAGAGCAGGGTGAAAGGCCTGTTCTGCGCCACATAAATGCGCATCGTGTTGGAACCGAAGCGTCCGTCTTCCTTCAGTCTCATGCTGTTCTCCCAAGCCGCGATGGCTCCGGTACCGGAACCTACCGCCTGGAAGTAGGCATCAGGGATCCGTCCTGTCTTTTCCACGGCGGAAAGGACCGTGGTGCCCATGCCGTCACGCCTTGCCACGTTCTTGGCGCCCCCTTCGGCAAAGAACCGGCTGTCCTCGCATATCTTGTCCCCGAGCGTTATAGCATCGTAATAGTCACATCCATGCGGTGCGGCAACCAGCCTGACACATGGATGCAATTTCCCGTGGAACCACAGGTCGTGCAGGCAGTCCTGAGGAACGCAGATGACTATGGGGATCTCGTTGTCGGAGCAGACCTGTGCGAATGCGCGTGCCGTGTTGCCGGCACTCTGCACCACCAGGATGCGCCTTTCCTTGCGTGACATGCGCGCGCATACGCTGAATGCCTCGGTCTCCTTGAACGAACAGGTGGACATCAGCGCCCCTATGCGGGGATTGTAGCCCGAGAAGGTGATATACAGGTTATCCAGGCCAAGGAATCTGCCAAGGCCCTTGCTATGGTATGTCACCGGGGCGTGCGAGCGCTTGAGGGTGCGCTGTATCGGCAGCCAGTCGGCATAGCGGTAAAGCCCGCGCAGATTGTCGCGGGGGGTGAACATCTTGTTGTCGTATACCGCCCTTACGAGCGAGGGGGTGGGGGATTCCGGGTCGGAAAGGGTCCACCCGCGGTCTTCGAATTCGCGGCCCGTGGCCACGTTCATCAGTTTATAGCCGGTCGGTTTGAATTTCATTTTACGCGTTGAGTCGCTGATTGGTTACAGTTTCATAAACAGCCATACCATATATGCGGCAAAGGCCAGCAGCATCAGCACGGCGTCGAAGCGGTCGATGTAGTTTTTCTTTCCAGTATATACGCTCGTCCATATCAGGACCGCACTCAGCGCCAGGGCACCCGCATCCACGAGGGTAACCGAAGAGAAACCCATGGGGCTTATGAGGGCCGAAACGCCGAGGATGAGCAGCAGATTGAATACGTTGGAACCCAGGATGTTGCCGAGGGCGAGCTGGCTCCGTCCCTTGGCGAGTGCCACTATGCTGGTAGCGAGTTCGGGCAACGAGGTTCCCAGGGCGAGTACGGTGATGGCGATGAACTTGTCGCTCACGCCTATCATGCGGGCTATTTTCACTGCGGAGTTCACGAAGAACCTTCCTCCTATTACAAGCGCGCCCAGGCCCGCGACAACCAGGATCACCGCCATCCACATGGGGTAGATCTTCTTTTTGTCCACTTCATCCGGAGTCTCGGCAGGCTTGTCGGAAAGGAAGCAATAAACCAGGTAGCAGATGAACAAAGCCACCAGGACGGCACCTTCGATGCGGGAAAGGCCGTTGACATGCCCGATGCGCAGGAGCGAAACACTCAATCCGCAGAGGATTACGAGGAATGTGACGAGAAGGGTAATGGGTATGTCCCTGAATTTGTTGCTCCTGGTGATGGCAATGGGGGCGACCAGTGCAGATATCGCCAGTATGAACTGGGAATTAATTATGTTTGAACCTATTACATTGCCGATCGCGATGGCGGAATTGCCTTCCAGGGCACCGGTTACGCTTACGACCAGTTCAGGCAGCGATGTGCCGAATCCGACAATCGCAAGGCCTATGACGAACTCGCTCACTCCCGAGCGGCGTGCGATGGATGACGCGCCTTCGACGAGCACGTCGGCTCCAACAACGACAAGGATGAGGCCGAAAACAAGGATAAGAATCTGTATTCCTAGTGACATTTCAAATTTTAAAGTTAGTCAATCAGTTTCAATTTGCAAACATTTTCCACGTGGGCTGTATGAGGGAACATGTCCACCGGCTGTACGGCGACGATTTCGTAATGCTCCGAAAACAACGCCAAGTCCCTGGCCTGGGAGGCCGGATTGCAGCTTACATAGACAATACGGGCGGGGCGGGCAGCGAGGATTACCTTAGCCACGTCAGGATGTATTCCCGCCCTGGGTGGATCCAGGATGATCACGTCGGGGTGCCCGTGTCCGGCTATGAAAGCACCGTCAAGGACGTCCTTCATGTCGCCGGCGAAGAATTCGCAGTTGCTTATTCCGTTTGCCGCAGCGTTGACCTTGGCGTCCTCGATAGCCTCGGGGACATATTCGATCCCTACGACCTTGGCCGCATTGCGCGAAACGAACTGCGCGATGGTGCCGGTGCCCGTATAAAGGTCGTATACCGTCTCGCTGCCTGTAAGGGCGGCGAAGTCGCGCGCTACGCTGTAAAGCTTGTAAGCCTGGGGCGTATTGGTCTGGAAGAACGACTTCGGGCCTATCTTGAAGCGCAAGCCCTCCATCTCCTCCCAAATCGCCTCTTCGCCTTTGAAGAGAAGGGGGGTCTGGTCGGAGATGCTGTCGTTCAATTTGGAATTGATGATATAGAACAACGAAGTGATTTCCGGGAAGCGGCCGGCTATTGCGGAAAGCATGTCTTCGCGTCCGGGGAAATCGCAAGCGAAACAGACTATCGCCATGGTGCCGCCATTCTCGGTGGTGCGCACGAATATGCTGCGGAACACTCCGCTGTTTTCCCTCAGGTTATAGAACGGGATGCCGTGCCGGACCGCATATTCCTTGGTGAACCGGCGTATTGCATTGGATGGTTCCGGCTGGAGATAGCAGGTTTCAAGGTCGAGGACCTTGTCGAAGAATTTGCCCACGTGGAAGCCCAGGCCGCAGCGCTCTTCAGGCGACAGGGCGTCGGGATCTTCGCCATCGAGCAGCCAGCGTTTGCAGGACGCAGTGAATTCCAGCTTGTTACGGTAGAACTGAGTCCTGTCCGAAGGTATGATCGGACTGATTTCAGGAATGCGCAGATGACCGATGCGGACCAGCTGGTCGTAAACCTGCTGCTGCTTCGCCTTGAGCTGGAGGTCATAGGGGAGTGGCTGCCACCTGCAGCCGCCGCATACTCCGAAATGGCTGCAGAAGGGTTCCAGCCGGCGTTCGGAAGGCTTTACCATGCGCTCGATGCGGCCCTCCATATAATTCTTGCGCTTCTTGGTCACCCTTATGTCCACGACGTCGCCGGGCACGGCGAACGGGATGAATACCACTTCACCGTCCGGCGTGTGCGACAGGGCGTTGCCTTCAGCGGCAACGTCTTCGACGGTCATGTTCTCCAGCACCAGGTCCAGTCTTTTCCTTGTCATAAGGTCTCTTGATTATCTTCGCTTACGGGCTCTTCAGCTACCTCCAGGACCGGCTCTTCGGGAGTTTCCAGCACAGGTTCTTCGGGTTCAATTGTCCACTTGGTCCGCATATGTGTCAGGTGCCTCCTGCCCAATGCGAGCGAAATGCCGAAATACAGGTTTGCGTTGAGATGGCCGGTAGGCACGCCGAGGCGCTTGCGCATCGATTCCGGGATTCCGATATCGTCCAAATCGCGTTTATCCATTCCAAGGCTCTCGAGCGGGACTATCTTCGTGGGGAGGAAATCGGTCCCCATAAAGAGGTGCACGCCTCCGGGATGCAGGCTGAAAGCCAGTCCGAATGCCTCGCCAAGGTGGCTGAAAGCGGTGCTGCCGGAGAAACTGAGCCAGTCGAGAGCGTTCCAGTTAATGGAAACGCGGCCTTCCGCCCAGGTGTACTTCTGCCTGTGGGTGAAACTGCCCAAAAGGCCCATGGTAAGCCTGGGATATGAGGGGAGCCGGGCTTCTACTCCAGCATATGCGCGCAGCGGGAGCATCGAAAAAACACCACCCGGAGAGTCCTGCTTGCGGAAGCGCAGCATCCCTTCGAGTTCTCGCTGGATCTTGTCGAATTCATCGTCGAGTACCATGGAATTATCATCCGTTATGTCTATGGGGCCGCGCGATTCCGGGTCCCAGGTGTAGCCGCTCTCGGGCGTCACTCCGTATATCTCGCGGTTCCAGCGCAGGCCGCCTATGTCCAGCAACGAAGCCGACGCGGTAAGCCAGGGGAAAATGTTCCAGCTTGCGCCGAGGTCGAATGCAAGGCCCATTCCTCCCGGTTTCTTGAGTCCTTCGCCCGCGAGTGAAAGGTCATCGAAGGAAATGTTCCCCTCGTCATCGGTCCTGACGCTGAGCGCAGGGGAGGAAGCCTCCATCGAACCCTGGCCCTGGAAGGCCCAGCGGTCCTCTGCAAGGGTGACATTGAGCCTGTCCATGGTCATGCGGGCCGATGCGACGCCATACAGGAATTTGGCCCTGGCGCCGATATTGAAGCGGTCGTCGAAATTGCGCGACCACCCGACTGCAGCTTCTACGATGCCTGACAGGTCGGCTCCCAACCCAGAGATATCGAAGGTGGTGTTCTCGGTAGTACCGTTCTTCAGGAAATCGAAGAGGGCGTAAGGGACCGAGACTTTGGCGTCAGCCCGGGCACGG
>ONSD01000059.1 GCA_900320385.1 uncultured Bacteroidales bacterium | reverse complement strand
TTTGCCCCCTCTTTTGATTGGGCAGAGTCATGAAAATGCGGTGAAACGAGACTCTGGCGGCAGAATCGCCCCGGCCTCACTGAAAAAATCACCCGGGGGGATTCGCTTGTTGTAAAATATTCGTACCTTGCGGATGGCAGCAAGGCAGAGGCGGAACGCGCGGACTTCGGCGCGAGGCATTACAGCTTCGTGGACAGGTGCGTGGAGCGAAAAGTACTATGAGTCCAGCCCCTACGCCTATTGTGCCGGAGATCCCATCATCGATGCCGCCAATGCGATGAAGTCCTCCACCGAGAGTTGTTCGGCGCGCTTGCCGAGTACGGGGTCGGCGAGGTCGAAGCCTTCCGGCAGCAGGGGACGCAAGGTGTTGCGCAGGGTCTTGCGACGCTGCCCGAAGGCGGTTTTCACCACCTTGCGGAAAAAAGCCTCGTCCACGCCCAGTTCCTTGCGGGAGTTGCGCCTGAGGCGTATCACGGCGCTGCGCACCTTGGGCGGGGGAGCGAAGGCGCCGGGTTCCACCGTAAAGAGATATTCGATGTCGTACCAGGCCTGCAGCAATACGCTCAGGATGCCGTAAACCTTCGACCCTGGACCGCAGGCGATGCGTTCGGCTACTTCTTTCTGAATCATGCACACCACTTCCGGCACCCGCTCCCTTTCGTCCAGTATGCGGAAAAAGATCTGCGACGATATATTGTACGGGAAATTCCCTATGATGCAATAGCTTCCGGGGAACACCCGGCGCAGGTCAAGCTTGAGGAAATCGGCTTCGTACAGGCGTCCCTGCAGGCCGTTGTAATGGGTGAGGAGGTACCTGACGCTTTCGTCGTCCACTTCCACCATCCTCAGGTCGATGTCCGGGCGCTGCAGGAGGTACTGGGTGAGAACGCCCATGCCGGGGCCGATCTCCAGCACTCCGGTACCGTCGGGATGGTCTCCGCCCTCCAGCAGGGAAGCGACTATCCTGCGGGCAACGCCTTGGTCTACCAGCCAATGCTGTCCAAGGGCCTTCTTGGCACGTACTTCCATCAAGCTTCCTCTTTCTTCCTCCAACCCATGAACGCCAGCACCGCTGCCGCCACAAAGAGCAGGAGCGTGATTATGGAGCAAATCCTGGAGATGGCTTCACCGCGAGCGTAAGACTTTGGCTCATAGCTCATTACCAAATCGTGCTCGCCTGCGGGCAGAACGGCGCTGCGGAGCACCTCGTCGCTAAGGGAGAGCGGCAGCACTTCACCGCTGTCCTTAAGCCTCAGCACCCATCCGGCAGGATACCATACTTCGCTGAATACCGCCTTGCCGCCGGTGGGGGAGGCATAGTGGTATTCCATGCGGTTCGGCGTATAGGAAGTCATGGTTATGGTCGTGCTGTCGCTGGCTTCGAACCATGCATTGCCCTTGGCGTAGGGGTATCTTATGGGAGCGGCATTGCCGTCGAGGATGATGTAGCGGCAGTTCAGTTTCGAAAGTCCTTCCAGGGCGGGGACCGCGGCTTCGGCCTCCTGCACCGACCGGACTCCCTTCAGGGAATTGTACAGGGAGCTTATCTCACCCTGCAGGTGGTTCTCGATGTATTCCTGGTAGATCTGGAGCTTGGCCGGGGAATAACCGCCTATGTTCTTGTGCCAGTACGACGGATGCGAGTCGTTGAACACGTTCACGGTAAGGTCCAGCACCCTGTACGACGGGTCGGTGTCCTGCAGTATGGCCTTGTCCACCGGCCTTTGGTCGAACTGGCTGGTGAAGTTCTTCGGGGTGATGAAGTCGTCCTTGTCCAGGTAACGCTTTCCGGTTGCGAACATGTTGATGAGCACCAGGACGCAGATGCTCAGACCGGCGATGACGAGCCGGTTCCTGCGGGCGGCGTCCTTGCCTGCGAATCCCCACCAGAGCAGGGCGAATGCCGCTATGATGAAGAGGCCAGAAATGAGGGCGTCGGTGCGCAGCAGGGCCCGCCTGTCAGCTGCCAGCGCCTGTGAGAGCACTTCGGGCTGGCCTGCGTCGGAAGGAGCCGTGAACGATCCGGCGATGCCCGGGAATATCCACATCAGGAGGCAGAAACCGGCGGTAAGGGCCAGTGCGATCCATCCTTTCTTCCGGAATACTTCCGCCGTCACTCCGCCCTTGACTATCTTGTCCAGTGCCATGAATCCCAGCAGCGGCAGTGTTACCTGCAGTATCACCAGCGCCATCGAGACCGTACGGAACTTGTTGTACAGCGGGAATGCCGCGAACGCGAACTTGGTGAAGGCCATGAAGTGGTTGCCCAGGGCAAGCAGGATTGCCAGCACGGTGGCGACGAGTATCCACCATTTGTCCCTGCCCTTGTATAGCAGCAGTCCCAGCAGGAATAGGAAGATGGTGATGGCGCCCATGTACATGGGGCCTGCGGTGAAGGGCTGCGGTCCCCAGTAGCAGGGCATGTTCTTGCTGACTTCGCGGAGGTTGGGCTGTCCTGCCTGCTTGAGGAGTTTGTAGGTTTCGGTAGACGGGCCGAGCTCGCCGGCGGAAGAACCGCCGTTGAAGTTGGGTATCATCAGGTTGGGCAGTTCTTCCCAGCCGTAGCTCCAGGCCGTGGCGTAGTCGAGGTCGAGACCTTTCTGGCCGTCGCCGCTGGTGGAAGTGGTGCCGCCGCGCATCGAATACGGGGTGTATTCAAAGGTGGGCAGAAGCTTGATGGCGTTGGTGCCTATGCCCACCAGTCCAAGGGCGAGCAGCAGGAAAGACGCAGCAAAGAAGCGGCCGAGATTCTTTTTCTTCACCACCAGCGCTATGAATTCTGCCAGGACGTAGAGCAGGATGATGATAGCCAGGTAGTATGATATCTGCTGGTGGTTGGCCTTAACCTGGAAGCTCAGCACCAATGCGAACGCTGCGGCTCCCAGCAGCATCATGGCCGTCTTCCTGCGGCGCGCGCTGCGGTAAGTGAACACCACTGCGGCCAGCACCCAGGGCATCCATGCCAGGGCCATCATCTTGGTGTTGTGGCCGACCTGGATTATCTGGAAGTTATACGAACAGAAGGCGATTGCGATGGCTCCGCCTGCGGCGATGAGCGGGTTCACCCCGAAGGCAAGGAGCAGCAGCCAGCCGCCGAGCAGGCAGATGAACAGATATGATGCGGGCCTCTTGCCGGTGAGGAAGAAGTTGTACACCTTGAGGGTCCAGTCGCCGTCGGACGCCGCGCTGATGGTGGTTACCGGCATGCCTCCGAACATCGATTCGGTCCAGAGGGCCTTGTCGTCCGGATGCTCCGCGTTCCAGCTGGTCATCTCGTGCGCCATTCCGCTCCAGCCGGAGATGTCGCTCTGGTTAACGATCTTTCCGCTCAGCACTTCCGGTACGAAGGCATAGGCCAGCACCAGGAATCCGAGCACGATGAGTACGCAAGTGAGTATTCTCTTTTTCATATTATCGATTCAAAAAGTTCAACCATGGCGGCCGCGCAGTTGCGCCGGGAGTATTGTCCTATGCCCTCACCCTTGGGGGAGAAGGCTCCGCTGCGCACCGAATCTATGAAGTCTCCCATCTCTTCACCCTTGTCCCAGTCGAACATCCTGCCGGCACCGGCATCAGCTATCATCTTGGCCGAGGCGCTGTATTCCTGCCCTATGCCGAGGATGGGTTTGCGTGCGGCGAGGTATTCGAAGGTCTTCCCCGGAACGGCACGGGCGTATTCCGGCTCCCTGCGGAGCAGCAGGAGCAGCATGTCGGCTGCGCGGAGTTCGGCGACGCTGTCGGCGTGCGAGAGGTAACCGAGGTATTGCAGGTTCTCTCCGAGTCCGCGCTCCCGTATTGCCTCGAGCACCTCAGCATCCACCTTGCCTGCGAGCCTTATGCGAAGGGATGCCTTGAACCCGGGGGAAGAGTCGCATTTTTTCTTCAGCGTGTCCCAAAGGGCCAGCGGGTTCCCGTCGCTGGAAAAAAGCCCGGCGTTCACTATGCGGAACTCTCCAGGATGCTGCGGCGGCTCCGGCCCCGCGAAGTCCTGCTCGTCGAAGCCGTTGGTGATGAGGCTCATCGGGGTTTTTGACATGCCCCTCAGGTCTTCGAGTTCCATGGGCGATACGCTCACCACGCGGGTGGCGCCGTCCAGGACCGCCTTTTCCTGCTGATGATGCAGCCTTGCCGCCTTTGGGGTAAGGCTCAAGTGCTTGAAATAGAAGATTTTGGTCCAGGCGTCGCGGAAGTCGGCGACCCACGGGATTCCGGTGGCGCGATGCAGGTTCAGGCCGATAAGGTGCATGCTCTGCGGCGGCCCTGTGCTCACTATCACGTCTACGGGATGTCCCTTGAGGTATTCTTTCAGGTATTTGACCGAAGGCCTTACCCACCATACCCTCGGGTCGGGTACGAAGAAATTGCTCCTTGCCCAGAGGGCGGCCTTCTGCTTGAAGCCCTTCTGCTGGGCGTTGATGGGGTTGAGGCCCGCGCCCTTGCCTTCTCCGCCGCCCATCAGCTTGCGGGCGAGGGAATAAGGTTCGGTGATGTGGGTCTTTATCACTTCGGCTTCCGCCGGGATCTCGGCCACCAGGCTCTCGTCCGTCACCAGCCGTTCGGGGTTCTCAGGGGTGTATATTACAGGCTGCCATCCCATCTCGGGCAGATACTTGCTGAACTTGAGCCAGCGCTGCACTCCGCTTCCTCCGGTGGGCGGCCAGTAATATGTGATTATCAGGGCCCTTTTCATAATCCTATCTCTTTCTTCATCTTGCGCAGCAGGTCGAAGGCCTGCAGCGGGGTCATGTCGTTGAGGTCGGCCGCTTCCAGTTCGCTGCGCAGCGAAGCCAGGGTGGGGTCGTCGAGCTGGAAGAGGCTGAGCTGCAGGCTGCCGTCGTCGTGCAGGGCACCCGAGCGGGCCAGGTTCCTGGCGCTGTCTTCGCGCATTTCCAGCTCGTGCAGGGTGCGTTCGGCGCTTTCCACTATCTCCTTCGGCATCCCGGCCATCCGTGCCACGTGTATGCCGAAGCTGTGCGCCGTTCCCCCTTCCACCATCTTCCGCAGGAAAATGACCTCCTGGCCCATCTCCTTCACCGCAATGTGGTAGTTCTTCACCCTCGGGTAGATGTCGGCGAGTTCGTTGAGTTCGTGGTAGTGTGTGGCGAAGAGGGTCTTGGCCCCCTTTCCGTAGCGGTGTATGTATTCCACAAGCGCGCGGGCGATGCTCATGCCGTCGTATGTGGACGTGCCGCGGCCTATTTCGTCCAGCAGCACCAGACTCCGGGCCGAGAGGTTGTGCATGATGGTTGCCGTCTCCAGCATCTCCACCATGAAGGTGCTCTCGCCGCGGGATATGTTGTCGGTCGCACCCACGCGGGTGAAAATCTTGTCGAAGTATCCGAAGCTGGCCTGCGCGGCCGGAACGAAGGAACCCGTCTGTGCCATGAGCACTATGAGTGCCGTCTGCCGCAGGAGGGCCGATTTGCCCGCCATGTTCGGTCCGGTGAGGATGATTATCTGGGTGGAAGAAGAATCCATGTGCACGTCGTTGGGCACATATTCTTCTCCCGGAGCCATGAGCGTTTCGATGACGGGATGGCGGCCGGCCTTGATGTCCAGTACCGTGCCTGCATTCACTTCCGGACGGCAGTAATTGCGCTCTGTCGCCTGCAGTGCGAATCCCTGAAGCACGTCGGTGCGGGACACTGCGGCACAGTTGCGCTGGATGTCGCGTATGCCCGCCTGCACTTCGGCGACGAGTGCCGCATAGATGCCGCTTTCGAGTCTCGCTATGCTTTCTTCGGCGGTGAGGATCTTCTCTTCGTATTGCTTCAGTTCCTCGGTTATGTAGCGCTCGGAACCCACCAGGGTCTGCTTGCGGTGCCATTCCGGCGGGACCTTGTCCCTGAAGGTGTTGCGGACTTCGATATAGTATCCGAATACGTTGTTGAAGCCTATCTTGAGCGAGGGGATGCCGGTGCGTTCGCTCTCGCGCTGCTGCATTTCCAGCAGGTACTGCTTGCCCCCGCGGGAGATTCCGCGCAGTTCGTCGAGTTCCTTGTTTACCCCGGCGGCTATGACGTCTCCGCGCCCTACGGCCACGGCCGGGTTCTCGAGGAGGGTGCCGGCAAGTTTTTTCTGCAGGCGGCTGCAGTCCTTCATGCTGCGGGCGGTTTTCTGCAGCGAGCCCACCTGCGATTCTTCGCAGAGGGCCTTGATGGGCTGCATCTGCGCCAGGCTCCGGCTGAGCTGGGTCATCTCGCGAGGGAGTATGCGGCCTGTGGCGGCCCGGGATATTATCCTTTCGAGGTCGCCGACGTCCGATATGAGGGCGCGCACGGCGCCGAGGGGTTCTTCGTGGTCGACGAAGTACTGGACGGCATCGTAGCGGTTCTCCAGTTCGCCGCGGTCCATTATGGGCATGGCGAGCCATTGCCTGAGGAGGCGCGAACCCATGGGGGAGCAGCAGCGGTCGATGGTGTCGGCCAGGCTTACTCCGTCCTTTCCGGCGTTGCTCTGGAAGATTTCGAGGTTGCGGAAGGTGAAGCGGTCCATCCAGACGAACTTGCCTTCGTCGATGCGGGATATGGAGCAGATGTTCCTCAGGCCGGCGTGCTCGGTCTGTTCGAGATAGGCCAGGAGGGCTCCGGCGGAACATACGGCAAGCGGACATGCGTCCACTCCGTATCCCTTGAGGGTTTCGACGCCGAACTGTTTCTTGAGCCGGTCCTCTGCCGCTTCGGCCACGAAGGCCCAGTCGTCGAGCGGGGTGATGTAGAAGTCGCCCCAGTGTTCCCTCACGCCTTTGGCGAAGTCCCTGCTCGTTACGATTTCCTTGGGGCTGAGCGAAGAAATGAGGGTGCCGATGTAGTCGAGGGAGCCTTGTGCGGCCTGGAAGGTGCCGGTGGATACGTCCAGGAATGCGGCACCGCATTCATCGCCCTCGAAGTACAGGGCGCAGAGCCAGTTGTGTTCCTTCTGCTCGAGCATGCCGTCGGCGAAGGCTACGCCGGGGGTGAGGATCTCGGTGATGCCGCGCTTTACCAGTTTGGTGGTGAGCTTGGGGTCTTCCAGCTGGTCGCAGATGGCCACCTTGTGCCCCGCGCGGACGAGCCGCGGAAGATATTGCTGTATGGCGTGATGAGGCACTCCGGCCATGGGTACGTCTCCCTTCCCGCCGTTGGAACGGTGGGTGAGCACCAGTCCCAGCAGCTTGCTTGCGAGAACCGCATCGTCGCCGTATGTTTCGTAGAAATCCCCGACCCTGTAGAGCAGTATCGCCTCCGGGTGCTGAGCCTTGATGGAGTAGAACTGCCTGAGCATCGGCGTGTCTTCCGCCTGTTTCTTTGCCATAGCTTACAAATATAGCAATTTTTTGCGTCAGAACAGCGTGGGTTCGAGGGCCTTCGGGTGGAAGGACCTGCGATGCAGCGGGGTGAGGCCGTAACGTCGTATGGCTTCGATGTGCTCCGCTGTGGGGTAGCCGAAATTGTGCTCCCAGCCGTATTGGGGATAAAGCACGGCCATGCTGCGCATGTAGGCGTCGCGATGCGTTTTGGCCAGGACCGAGGCTGCGGCGATGCTTGTGTAGGTGGCGTCGCCGTGCACCACAGTCTGCGCCTTATAGCCTTTCAGCGGCCGCCACTTGTTTCCGTCGATAAGCAGGAATTCCGGCTTTACGCTCAGTTTGAGCACGGCGCGCTGCATGCCCGTAACGGATGCCCACAGGATGTTGAGGCGGTCGATCTCTTCGGCGTCGACGGCCTCGACCGCCCAAGCTACGGCCTGCTCCTCGATGATGCCGCGCAGTTCTTCGCGGGCGGCTTCGCCCATCTGCTTGGAGTCGTTCAGGAGAGGATGGTGGAAGCCTTCGGGCAGGATGACCGCCGCCGCGAACACGGGACCGGCAAGCGGCCCCCGGCCGGCCTCGTCGCAGCCGGCTTCGAGCATTCCCGGATTCAGGTATGGTCTGAGATGTATCTCCCGTGGCATCGCAGCCACAAAGTTACTTATTTTTGAGGAGATTGATGTAGTCGTTGAGGCTGATGATGAGCTCTTCCTTCTTGCGGAGTTCCGCCTCTTTCTGCGCCAGGACGGCGTCCTTTTCCGAAAGCTTCTTTTCGTAGAAGGCCTGCTGTGCATCCAGCGCCTCTTTCATCTGCGCATCGTCGTGCAGGGCACCCCCTTCCGACCCGGAAAGGATCTCGAGGATGCTCCTTCCCGTCACTTCCGAGAACTTGTAGAGGCTCCTGCAGATTATTCCCTTCTTCCCGCTCTCGAATTTGGAATAGGTGCTCGGCCCTATTTCCATTTCGTCCGCCATAGCCTCCTGCGAAAGTCCGGTCCGGAGGCGGATTTTCCTGATAGAGTCTTTTATCGAACGTTCGTCCATGGCTTGGATTATTGGTTCTCCAAAATTATAAGCGGATTTTTGTTTTCATCTAATCAAAAATGGCACGCCGGCTTTCCAAAATGGAAAGGAAAAGTAAAGAAACAGTCAAAGTGAAAATTTACACCTGTGTTTTACCCCTCCCGTTCCGTTCCGTTTCGGCATATTTGCGGCGGAACAGTTAAATAACGAATGAGATGTGCAGTATCGACAAAGCTTATTCCCGTTTCGGGAAGATGGTCGCGGATGGGAGTGTCTGCGCCGGAAAAGACCACAGTTTTACATCTGTCTGCCGCAGGCTGGGCGTGTCGCCCGCCAGCCTGAACGAGATTCTGGAGGAAGAATTGGGCATGAGTGGCGAATTGATTTTGTATAAGTGTGAAAAGTTGTTAAATTTGTAGGCTCTAACAAAACCGATAATATTAACAACCAAATAATTCACAATGAAAGAGTACACTACCAAAGACATCCGGAACGTTGTCCTGCTGGGCAGCACCAAGTCCGGCAAGACCACTTTCTCGGAAGCCATGCTTTACGAAGGAAAGGTCATCGACAGAAGAGGCTCGGTCGAAGAGAAGAACACAGTTTCGGACAACACCGAATACGAGCAGACCAACCAGAAATCCATCAACGCCACTCCTCTCTATGCGGAGTTCAAGAACACCAAGATCAACATCATCGACGCTCCCGGCTCCGATGATTTCTGCGGCGGTGCGATTTCTGCCTTCAAGGTTTGCGAAACCGGTATCCTCGTAGTGAACGCACAGCAGGGTGTGGAAGTGGGCACCGAAATATTCGCCCGCTATGCCAAGCAGTACGGCGTTCCCACCATAGTCGCCGTGAACCAGCTCGACCACGAAAAAGCCAACTGGGAGCACACCCTCGAAACCCTCAAGGAGACCTTCGGAAAGAAGATCGTGCAGGTGCAGTTCCCCGTCAACCCCGGCGCCAGCTTCAACGCTTTCGTTGATGTCCTTACCCAGAAATACTATGAATTCAAGGACGCCAACGGCAACTGCGAGGAGAAAGACATCCCCGCTCAGTATGCAGACGAAGCCGAGAGCCTCCGCAGCGAACTCATGGAGAAGGCCGCAGAAGGCGACGACGAACTCATGATGAAATTCTTCGACACCATGGAGCTCGACACCGACGATATCCGCAAGGGTCTTGCCGCCGGCCTCGCAAAGGGCGAGTGCATGCCCGTCTTCTGCCTCTCGGCGAAGAATGACGTGGGCGTGAAGAGCATAATGGACTTCATCGTGAACGTCACTCCGGCTCCCGCCTGCGACGCAAGCGCACCCACCAGCCTGTTCATCTTCAAGACCGACGTTGAACCGCATCTCGGCGAAGTTTCGTACTTCAAGGTGATGGGCGGCACCCTGGGCGAAGGCGCCGACCTCGTGAACCCCGAAACCGGCAACGGCGAGCGTCTTTCCGCCATCTACTCCGTAGCCGGCTCCAAGAAGGACAAGGTCGCCAAGATCAACTCCGGCGACATCGGCTGCGTCATGAAACTCAAGAACGGAAAGGCCAACACCACCCTCGGCGTGCAGGGCGTAAAGGCCATCGAACATATCGTCTATCCCGACTTCAAGTACCGTTGCGCCGTCAAGGCCCTCGACAAGAACGAAGACGTGAAGGTAGGCGAGGCCCTGGGCAAGATCTGCGCACAGGATCCCACCCTCAATGCAGCCTTCTCCAACGAACTCCGCCAGACCATCCTCAGCGGCATGGGCGAGCAGCACATCAATTTCGCCAAATGGCGCCTGAAGAACGAATTCAAGCTCGAAACCGAGTTCTTCGCTCCCAAGATCCCGTATCGCGAAACCATCACCAAGACCGCTATCGCGGGCTACCGCCACAAGAAGCAGAGCGGCGGCGCCGGCCAGTTCGGTGAGGTACGCCTGCTCATAACTCCTTACGTAGAAGGCGAACCCCAGCCCAAGCAGTTCAAGATCGACGGCAAGGACACCATATTCGCAATCAAGAGCACCGATGTCCAGGATCTCCCGTGGGGCGGTAAGCTCGAATTCAACAACTGCGTCGTCGGCGGTGCCATCGACCTCTCCTTCATGCCCGCGATCCTCAAGGGTATCAACCAGAAGATGACCGAAGGTCCTCTCACCGGTTCCTACGCCCGTGACATCCGCGTATACGTATTCGACGGCAAGATGCACCCGGTAGACTCCAAGGAAATCGCATTCATCATCGCCGGCCGCCAGGCCTTCAGCCTCGCCTTCAAGGACGCAGGCCCGAAGATCCTCGAACCCATCTACGACGTGGACATCACCACCCCGAGCGACTATGTAGGCCCCTGCATGTCCGACCTCAACACCCGTCGCGGCATGATCATCAATCAGGAGATGGACGGCAACTTCACAGTCCTCCACGCCCGCGTTCCGCTCGCAGAGCTCTACCGCTACTCCACCGTGCTGAGCTCCCTCAGCGCCGGTTCCGCTACCTTCACCATGAAGTTCGCTGAGTATCAGCCCGTTCCGGCTGACGTCCAGAAGAAACTCCTGGACGAGTACGCTGCTCAGGAGCAGGAAGAGGACTAGTTCCGGCACATAATCATAAAAAAACGGCCACGGCTTTCCGCGGCCGCTTTTTTTTGTTACTTTTGTAATTCAAGACAAATCCGACAGAAGATGAAGAAATTTTTCGCTCTCATTGCAGCGGCCCTTGTAGCCTTCTCCGCAGCGGCGGACGAAGGTATGTGGCTGCTCCCGCTCCTCCAGAAATTTAACGCGGACGCCATGCGCAACATAGGCTGCCGCCTCACCCCCGAAGACATCTACTCCATCAACCATTCTTCGCTCAAGGACGCCATCGTGCAGTTCGGCGGCGGATGCACCGGCGAGATCATCTCCGGCGACGGCCTTCTGGTCACCAACCATCACTGCGGCTACAGCAGCATCCAGCGCCTCTCTACTCCCGAGAAGAACTATCTCGAAGACGGTTTCTTCGCCCTCTCGAGGGAGCAGGAAATCCCTGTACCCGGCCTCAGCGTCACCTTCATGAAGAGCATGCAGGACGTGACTTCGGCCATTGAGAAGCTCGACGGCAAGAGCCGTGAGGAAGTCCAGGCGGCCGTGAAGAAGATAGAGGAACAGGCCGAAAAGGACAACCCCAACTGCGTAGCAGAAATCACCTCCTTCTACAACGACAACGTCTATTACCTTATCATATACAAGGTTTACAGGGATGTACGCTTCGTGGCCGCGCCCCCGGCAGCGATGGGCAAGTTCGGCGGCGAAACCGACAACTGGATGTGGCCCCGCCATACCTGCGACTTCAGCATGTTCAGGGTATATGCAGGCGCCGACAACGAACCGGCCGAGTATTCAGCGAACAACGTTCCGCTCAAACCCGTGCGCTCCCTCAAGATCTCCCTCAAGGGTGTCAAACAGGGCGACTTTGCAATGGTGATGGGCTATCCCGGCCGCACCCAGCGCTTCCAGACCGCCGTCCAGCTCGAAGACATGATAGCCACCAACCGCGTCCGCATCGACGCCCGCACCGTGCGCCAGAACGTCATGTGGGATGAGATGGAAAAGGATCCGGCAGTGCGCCTGCAGTATGCGAACAAGTACGCTTCATCGGCCAACGGCTGGAAGAAGTGGCAGGGAGAGGAACTCGCATTCGACAAACTCGGCATCATCTCCCGCGAAAAGCAGAAGGAAGCCGATTTCAATAAGTGGGTGAACGCCCGCGGCAAGAGGCAGAAAGCCTACGCCGGAGCGATCGAAACCATAGACTCCACCGTACTCGCAGCGGCAGCACCCATGAGGGCCTATACCCTCCTGAGCGAGACCGTCGGCCAGATCGAGCTCCTTTCCATGGCGCTCATGGACAGGGGAGACAACCAGTACAAGGACTTCAACCCTGCGGTTGACAAGAAGATAACCCGGGCCCTGCTCGAGCACTATCTGGACAATGTAGAACCGGCCGACAAGATTGCGGTACCCGGGCTGGAGAAGGACAATCTCGACGCTTATGTCGATAAGCTGTATACCAGCGTGTTCCTCTCTCCTGAAGCCCGCGCTGCGGCTTCGGATTCCGCCAAGCTGGCCGATCCGGCGATGCAGCTCGCCACCGAGGTGGTGACCAAGATCCAGGAGATCGCCCCGTCGGTGAACGCAGCCACCAAGGCCCGTTCCGAAGCTTCCCGCAAGTATACCGCCGGCCTTATGGCATGGCAAAAGGGCCAGCCCAGCTATCCCGACGCCAACTTCACCATGCGTCTCACCTATGGTACGGTGCTCCCGTACTCGCCCAAGGACGGTGTCTCGTACTGGTACTACACTACTACGAACGGCCTTATCGAGAAGGAAGATCCGGACAATTACGAATTCCGTCTGCCCGCAAAGGTTAAGGAACTCGCCCTCGCCGGTGACTTCGGCCGCTATGCCGACGCCGACGGCAAGCTCCGCACCTGCTTCCTCACCAACAACGACATCACCGGCGGCAACTCCGGCAGCCCGGTTCTCGATGCCGACGGCAACCTCATCGGCCTCGCCTTCGACGGCAACTGGGAGAGCATGAGCAGCGACGTGATGTTCGAGCCCGACTTGCAGAGGTGCATCAGCGTCGATATTCGCTACGTGCTCTGGATGGTCGAGAAATTCGGCGGCGCCGACAACATCATCAAAGAACTTACCTTCGCGAAATGACGGAGGAAGAGATCCTGGGATACCTGCGCGAGGTGCAGCACCCCGCCAGGCAGGACAGGGATATAGTGGCGCTCGGGATGGTTCACGGCATCGAGATCCGTCCCGGGGCCGTCACCGTGACACTGGCCTTTCCCAAAAAGAGGGATCCGCTCACGGAATATCTCGTGGGCGCTGCCAGGGCCAGCCTCATAAGGCATCTGCCGGGGGAGGTGAAGCCCGAAGTCAAGACCATGGTGGTGGATGATGAGCCCAAAAAACAGGGCATCCAGGCGCTCGGGAACGAAATGCTGCAGAATGTCAGGCATATAATAGGCGTGGCATCAGGAAAGGGCGGAGTGGGCAAGAGCACCGTCGCGGTGAACCTCGCGGTGGCCCTTGCGAGGCTAGGCTACAAGGTCGGCCTCGCCGATGCGGACGTCTACGGACCTTCCATCCCCACTATGACCGGCACCGAGGGAGCCCAGCCCATGGCCGAAGAGATCGATGGAAGGGAGTACATAATCCCGATGGAGAAATTCGGCGTGAAGTGGATGAGCATAGGCTACTTCGCCCAGCGGAGCCAGGCGCTCATCTGGCGCGGCCCCATGGCCACCAACGCCCTCAAGCAGATGGTGCTGCAGGTGAACTGGGGAGAGCTCGATTTCCTCCTGGTGGACATGCCCCCGGGAACCGGCGACATCCATATCACCCTCGTGCATGACATCCCCATGGAGGCTGCAATCATAGTCACCACCCCGCAGAATGTCGCCCTTGCCGATGTCGAAAAGGGAGTGAACATGTTCCGCAACAAAGATGTGGACAAACGCATCCTGGGCCTTGTGGAGAATATGGCCTTCTTCGTACCCGAACCCCATCCGGACGAAAGATACTACATTTTCGGACGGGACGGAGGCAGGAAGATGGCATCCGACCTGGGTATCGACTTCCTGGGACAGATCCCGCTCGTGCAGGGGATACGCGAAAGCGGTGATGCCGGGGAGCCCGTTGCCCTGTCCACCCGGGCCGATGGCAACGCCTTCATACAGCTCGCCTCGGAGGTAGCAAAAAGGATTTAGGATATGAAAAAGATACTTATATGGACGGCCGCCATCCTGGCCCTGACCTTCACAAGCTGCTCGCCCCGGTTCGGGGAGCAGGAAGCCCTAGACTTCCTTTACCGGTACATGCCCCGCGCGGACAGCACCGATTATAGCTCCGATTTCTTCAAAGCCGCTGTACACCAGAGCTTTGTAGCCAAGGAAGAGATGCCCTGGGGCAAGAAAGTGCCTGCAGACATTTTCAAGCACTTCGTGCTTCCGCTGCGTGTGAACAACGAGAGCCTCGATTCGGCGCGCACCGTATTCTACCGCGAGCTCAAGCCCCGCGTGGAGAAGCTCTCCATGAAGGACGCCATACTGGAAGTGAACCATTGGTGCCACGAAAAGGTGACTTATGAACCCTCCGACGCCCGTACCAGCGCACCCCTCGCCCTGGTAAGGAACGCCCTCGGACGCTGCGGCGAAGAATCCACCTTCACCGTGACGGCCCTCCGTTCGGTAGGCATACCCGCGCGCCAGGTGTACACCCCCCGCTGGGCCCATACCGACGACAACCATGCCTGGGTTGAAGCCTGGGCCGATGGCAAATGGTGGTTCATGGGTGCCTGCGAACCCGAACCCGTGCTCAACCTCGGCTGGTTCAACGCCTCGGCATCCCGCGCGATGCTCATGCACACGAAGGTCTTCGGGCGCTACGAAGGTCCCGAAGAAGTGATTATGGAGGGCCCGAACTATACCGAGATCAACCTGACCGGCAACTACGCCCCCACCGCAAAACTCAACGTTACCGTAGAGATGCCCGGGCACAAGTCGGCCGACAGCGCCAAGGTCTCCTTCATGATATACAACTATTCGGAATTCTATCCTGCGCTGAGCAAGTACGCCGACGCGCAGGGCAGGACCAGCATCAGCGCAGGCCTCGGCGACATGCTCGTATGGGCCGAGAAGGACGGACTGTATGGATATCAGAAGGTTACCATCGGAAAGGATACCGACATAACGATCCACACCTCCACATCCCATCCCAAAGATCCGCAGTACTTCGACATGGTACCCCCGGCCGAAGGGGCAGCCGTACCCGACGTCTCCGCGGAACAGAGGGCGGCCAACGACCGTCGTTTCAGGCAGGAAGATTCCCTCCGCAGCCTTTATGAATCCTCTTTCCCCGGGAAGGATGCCGACCCGCTCCTTTATGGCGCGAGGGGCAATGCCGCGGTGATAGCGGCGTTCCTGCAGAAACACCCCGACGCCCGTGCGCGCGAACTGCTCGCCTCGCTGTCCCGCAAGGATCTGCACGATGTGACCATGGAAGTGCTTGAAGATTCGTACAAAGCCATGGGCTCCATCCTCTGCCCCCGCGTGGCCGATGAATTCCTGGTCCCGTACAAGGAGTATTTCCTGCGCACCCTCACCCCGCGCGAGAAGAATGATTTCAGGAATCCCTACAGGCTCATCAACTGGACCGTCAGCAACATCAAGGTGGTGGACGATCCCAGGGCCTGGAAGATCCCCCAGTCGCCGGTGAGCGTGTTCGAGCACCGCATCACCGACCCCGCATCGCGCGACGTGTTCTTCGTTTCGCTGGCACGCACCATGGGCATAGACGCCCGCAAGGACCCGGTTACCGGCAATGTGCAGTTCCGTCTCCCCGACGGCATCTGGCGCGACGTCGACTTTGACCTGCCGATGCAGCGTCCGGTTGCGCCCACGGGCACCCTCAAACTGGCGTATGCCCCCCAGGCAGGCATCGCTAATCCTGTATATTATACCAACTTCACCATCAGCCGCATCGACAGGGGCCAGCCCAGGCTCCTCACCTTCGACGAGGGCGAAGCGGGCATGGCCGATTGGATGAGCGGTTTCAGCAAGGGGATAAGTCTCGAAGAAGGCAATTACATTATCGTGAGCGGCGCTCGTCTTGCCGACGGCAGCGTGCCCGCAACCCTGCAGCATTTCCGGATCAGGAAGGGTGAGACCACATCGCTCGACCTCATCCTGCGTCCTGGAGCCGACGGGCAGCAGAAAGCCGGATCGCTCAGGCTGGGATCCGACGTCGACTCAAGCAAAGTGACCTCCATACAGGCGGTTTCAAAATAGTATCGTTATGAAAAAGACATTGTTAGCCGCGGCGCTCCTGGCGCTTTCCGGCATGCAGGCCGTGGCCGGAGAGGCCCGTCTGCTCCGTTTTCCGGCCACCAACGGCAAGGAAATAGCCTTTACCTATGCAGGCGACCTGTTCACCGTCCCGGTGAGTGGAGGACAGGCCCGCCGACTCACTTCCGACATAGGCTTCGAGTGCTTCGCCCATTATTCCCCCGACGGCCGCACCATAGCTTTCACCGCTGAATATGACGGCAACCGCGAGGTTTATGTAATGCCGGCGGAAGGCGGTGAACCCACGAGGGTCACCTACACTTCAACCAACAGCCGCGACGACATGGGCGACCGCATGGGTCCCAACAACATCGTGATGGGCTGGACCCCTGACGGCAAGTACATTATCTTCCGCAACAGGATAGGCGACGGCTTCGAGGGCAAGCTGTGGAAGGTCAAACCCGACGGATCCATGCCCGAGGCGCTGCCCCTGCCCTCCGGCGGCTTCTGCTCGTATTCCCCGGACGGAAGCAAGTTGGCGTACAACCGCGTGATGAGGGAGTTCCGTACCTGGAAGTACTACCGTGGCGGCATGGCCGACGAGGTCTGGATCTACGACGGCAAGAGCGTCAAGGCCATTACCGACAGTCCCGCCCAGGACATCTTCCCGATGTGGATAGGGAACGAGATCTACTTCGCTTCCGACCGCGACATGACCATGAACCTGTTCGTGTACGACACCGTGAGCGGGAACACTTCCAAGGTCACGGCGTTCGACGACTTCGACGTCAAGTTCCCCAGCACCGACGGCAAGAGCATAGTTTTCGAGAACGGCGGTTACATCTACCGGCTCGATCCCGCGACCAAAAAGGCCGTAAAGGTGAATGTAAGCCTTTCTTCCGACCTCGTTTACGCCCGTGCCGAGCGCAGGGACCTCAGCCGCAGCGTACGCGCGGCTTCCCCTTCGCCTGACGGTTCCCGCGTGGCCGTCACCGCCCGCGGCGAAGTGTTCGACGTGCCTGCTGCCGAAGGGGTTACCCGCAACATCTCGCGCAGCCCCGCCTCCAACGACCGCGGCGCTTCCTGGAGCCCCGACGGCAAATACATAGCCTGGATAGGCGACTCTACGGGAGAGACCGAGCTTTATCTTTACACCGTTGCCGAAGGCGGTGTAGCGAAGCAGCTCACCAAGGGCAACGATACCTACATCCGCTCTTTCCAGTGGGCTCCCGACAGCAGGCATCTGCTCTATACCGACCGGGCCAACCGCATAGTGGAAGTGGCCCTGGACGGCGCCAAGCGCACCGTGATGCAGAACCCGAACGCCGAGTTCAGGGATGTGGTCTATTCTCCAGACAGCAAATGGCTGGCTTATTCCCGCCCGGCGGCCAACCAGTTCGGTGTGGTGTACGTCTATAATCTTGCCAGCTCCAAGGAATATCCCGTTACGGCAGGCTGGTACGATTCCGGCATGCCGCAGTTCAGTTCCGACGGCAAATACCTGATCTTCACTGCGGGTACCGAGATGAACCCGATATACAGCCGCATCGAGTGGGATTATGCCATGACTGACATGAACGCCACCTATATGGCGATGCTGGCGAAGGATACCCCTTCGCCCCTGCTGCCTTCCGACGGCACTCTCGCAGAGGCGCCCAAGGCTCCCGAAAAGCCCGCGGCAGACAAGCCTGCAAAGGGAAGCAAGTCTGCGAAGCCGGCCGCTGACAAGCCGGAAAAACCTGCAGTCGAGGTGGTCATTGACCCCGAAGGACTCCAGGAGAGGGTCGTGAAGCTGCCCTTCAAGGCGGGGTACAGTTATTATTGCGACGGCAAGAAGATATGGTACGGCGGTGCCGGCGGCACCCAAGTGTTCGACTTCCGCACCGGGAAGAGCGAGGAGGCGGCTAAGGGACGCATGAGCTACAGGCCCGGTGACAAGAAAGCCATACTCATGGAGCGCGACGATTTCACGCTGGCCAACCTGGGCGACAAGATGCACGGGGAGAAGGTGTCGATGAAGGACGTGTCGGCAGTCGTGGACTATTCGCAGGAATGGCCGCAGGTCTTCGACGAGGTATGGCGCGCATACCGCGACGGCTTCTACCTCGAGAATATGCACGGCCGCGACTGGAAGGCCCTCAAGGAGAAATACGCTGCGCTGCTCCCTTACGTGAAGACGCGCCTCGACCTCAATTACGTGATAGGGGAGATGATAGCCGAGATGGCCTGCGGGCACAATTATGTGAATCCGGGTGAATATCCCAAGGCGGAGAAGGTGCAGAACGGCCTCCTCGGCGCCGAACTCTCCAAGGACAAGTCCGGTTTCTTCCGCATCGACCGCATCCTGCAGGGCGCCCCCTACCGCGAATCGCTCCGTTCCCCCTTGGCGGAACCTGGTGTGGGAGTGTCTGAAGGACAGTTCATTACAGCAATCGACGGTGTTTCGGTGAAGGATGTTCCCAATATTTATTCGCTGCTTGTCGGCAAGGCGGGAGTGCTTACGGAACTCACCGTGAACGCTTCGGCCGCGGCCGGCGGGAAGAAGGTGGTGGTGAAGCCCATCGCCGACGAGTATCCGCTCTACCATTATGAGTGGGTGCAGGGCAACATAAAGACCGTGAACGAAAAGTCCGGCGGAAAGGTGGGCTACATCTACATCCCCGACATGGGACAGGAAGGCCTCAGCGAATTCGCGCGCTACTACTATCCGCAGCTCGACAAGGAAGCACTGATCATCGACGACCGTGCAAACGGCGGCGGGAACGTTTCTCCGATGATAATAGAGCGCCTTCAGAGGGAGGCCTACAGGCTTACCATGAGGCGCGGTTCGGACATGATAGGTACTGTGCCGGAAGGAACCCATACCGGACCGAAGGTTCTGCTGATCAATAAGTACAGCGCCTCCGACGGTGACCTGTTCCCCTGGAGTTTCAAGGCGAACAAGCTGGGCACCGTGATAGGCACCCGTACCTGGGGCGGCATCGTGGGTATCAGCGGCCCGCTGCAGTACATGGACGGCACCGACGTACGCGTACCCTTCTTCACCAACTATGACGCCGAAACCGGCAAGTGGATCGTGGAGAACCATGGGGTGGATCCCGATATCCTTCTGGAGAACGATCCGATCAAGGAGTGGAACGGTACTGACGAACAGCTGCTCAAGGCCATCGAGGTGGCACTCGAACAGATCAAGGACCGCAAGCCTCTGCCCGGCGTTCCGGAACCCAGGACCTACAAGGACCTCGGCCTGCCGGAAATGTCCTTCTGAGCTAAGCGGAGATTATTACTGGTGTGATGCGAAGCGCTGCTCTGCCAGCGCTTCGTATTTTGTTCCGGGGCGGCCGTAATTAGCGTAGGGATAGATGCTTATGCCGCCGCGCGGGGTGAAAAGGCCGATGACCTCGATGTACTTGGGATCCATCAGCCTGATGAGATCCTTCATGATTGTGTTGACGCAGTCTTCGTGGAATGCGCCGTGGTTGCGGAAAGAGCCCAGATAGAGCTTGAGGCTCTTGCTTTCCACCATGCGGACGTCCGGGATGTAGCTGATGCGGATTTCGGCGAAGTCCGGCTGCCCCGTGATCGGGCACTGGGAGGTGAATTCCGGGCAATTGAAACGTACCCAGTAGTCGTTCTCCTGGTTCCTGTTCTCGAAAGCCTCGAGGACTTCGGGAGCGTATGCGGTGGCGTATGCGGTCTTTTTTCCGAGGGCCTTCAGGCCTTCTTCCTTGCGTTCCATATTCTAAATGTCTTTGATTCTGAATGGATTGTATGATATGCCCTCGTCATAGGCATCCTCGCCCTCCACGGCCTTGAGCCGCTTCACAACGGCGCCGGTGACCGGCAGTATGAGTACCTCGTAGATTACCTTGAATCCCACCTGCACCAGCATCATAGCGGCGAGGGTCTTCAGGGGCGTCCCCCAGAAGGCTATGGGCATGAAGATAAGGGAGTCGCAGCTTTCGCCGGCAAGCGAGGAGAGAATGGCCCTCCAGCCGAAGCCACGGCCTCCTGAAGCGATTTTCATCTTGCTCAGGACCAGGGAGTTGAGAGTGCTGCCGGCAAGGAATGCGAGAATGGAGCCCAGCACTACGCGGGGAGCCATGCCGAACACGAAGTTGAAGTGCTCGCCGCCCTGCCAGAACCCTGCGGCCGGGAGCCAGACGGCTATCTGCCCGAAAAGCACTGTCAGCACGTTCATGGCGAAAGCCAGCCATATCACCAGGCGGGCCTTGCGGTAGCCGTAGACTTCAGTGAAGCAGTCGTTGAGGATATACGACAGCGGGAAGACCAGCACAGCACAGGGCAGGGTGATCTTGGATCCGATTGCGAAAACTTTGGTGGCCAGCAGGTTGCTGGTGATGAGGCAGACCGTGAAGAGTACGGCCATGCATACGAAAATGGCTGAGAATCTTGCTTTTTCTTTCATGGGTGCAGTTTTTATAGTGGTGCCTGTTACACTTGATACTTGGGGGCTAAGCCGCCCCCAAACCCCTGGCGGCCACGCCGCCGTGATATCGCGGCGCAAAGATAACAACTTTCCGATAATAATTGTTATTTTTGTGATTGCTTAAAAAAAACCGGATATATGTATCGTGACCACACATGCGGAGAACTCCGCATTTCAGACGCAGGAAAGAAAGTAACACTCGCAGGATGGGTACAGCGTTCCCGCAAACTTGGAGGCATGACCTTCATAGACCTCAGGGACCGCTACGGCATAACCCAGCTGGTAGTCGAAGCCGATGCTCCCGCAGAACTGGTTGAGGCGGTCGGCAGCCTCGGCCGCGAGTTCGTCATCCAGGCCACCGGTGAGGTGGTGGAGCGCTCCAGCAAGAACCCTAAGATGCCCACCGGCGACATAGAGATAAGGCTCGAAGGCATCAATGTGCTGAACGCCAGCCTTACTCCGCCTTTCACCATCGAGGACAATTCCGACGGCGGCGAGGACATACGCGCCAAATACCGTTACCTCGACCTTCGCAGGAACCCCCTGCAGAAGGCCCTGCAGTTGAGGCACCGCATCTGCCACGAAGTCCGCAACTATCTGGACGGCAACAACTTCCTTGAGATAGAAACTCCCTTCCTCATTAATTCCACGCCCGAAGGCGCGCGCGATTTCGTGGTGCCTTCGCGCATGAATCCCGGCACCTTCTACGCCCTGCCGCAGAGTCCCCAGACCCTCAAGCAGAGCCTCATGGTGGCAGGAATGGACCGTTACTTCCAGATAGTGAAGTGTTTCCGCGACGAAGACCTCCGCGCCGACCGCCAGCCCGAATTCACCCAGATCGACTGTGAGATGAGCTTCGTGGAGCAGGAGGACGTGCTGAACATGTTCGAGGGAATGATGCGCCACCTGTTCAAGACTATCCTTAACGTTGACATACCCAATCCCATCCCGCGCATGACCTGGTTCGACGGTATGGACAAGTACGGTTCCGACAAGCCGGATATCCGTTTCGGCATGCTCATCCACGAAGTTACCGCCCTCGCCCAGGGCCACGGCTTCAGCGTCTTCGACGGAGTGCCTTACGTCGGCGCCATAGCGGTACCGGGAGCGGCATCTTATTCCCGCAAGCAGACGGACGAACTCACCGAATGGGTGAAGCGCCCGCAGATAGGTGCCAAGGGTCTGGTTTACATCAAGTTGAACGAAGACGGCAGCATCAGGAGTTCAGTCGACAAATTCTTCTCTGCCGAAGAACTGCAGAAGCTGGCGGAAGCCGTCGAAGCGGTCAAGGGCGACCTCGTCCTCATCCTCTGCGGCGAAAAGCGCAAGACCCAGACACAGCTGGGCCAGCTCCGCATCGAGCTCGGAGGCCGCCTGGGATTCCGCAAACCCGACGAGTTCGCGCCCCTCTGGCTCACCGACTTCCCGCTCTTCGAGTGGAACGACGAAGAGAACAAGTGGGACGCCCTTCACCATCCCTTCACGGCTCCCAAGCCCGAACATCTGCAATACTACTATTCCGACAAGCCCGAAGACATACTCAAGGTCTGCGCCAACGCCTACGACTTCGTGCTCAACGGCACCGAGCTGGGCGGCGGCTCCATCCGTATCCACAATCCCAAGGACCAGGCCCGCATGTTCCAGATCATCGGCATAGGCGAAGAGGAGATGCAGCGCAAGTTCGGATTCCTCATCAACGCATTCAAGTACGGAGCTCCGCCGCACGGCGGCCTGGCCTTCGGCCTCGACCGCGTCTGCGCCCTGTTCGGCGGCAGCGACACCATACGCGACTACATAGCCTTCCCCAAGAATAACCAGGGCAAGGACATAATGCTCGGCGCGCCCAGCGTGATCGACAGCAAGCAGCTTGATGAGCTTTATCTGGACCTGAGGCCCGTTGAATGATGTTCGAGGTTCCTTTCGGCATCCCTTCGGAGCCCCAGGCCCTGGGCTGCATCAACTGGCCTGACGCCTTCCCCCAGAAGCCGGACGTATGTTTCAGCATCTGGCACGACGGAGCGTCCCTTCACCTGCGTTATGTGGTGATCGAACCTACCGTGAGGGCCGAGGAGGGCACTCCCGGCAACTTCGTGTACAAGGATTCCTGCGTAGAGTTCTTCTTCCAGCCAAAACCCGGAGACCCTCACTACTACAACTTCGAATGGAACCCGCTCGGCACCCTCTATCTCGCATGGCGTACGGGCAGGGACGATGCCGAACTGGCTCCCCCGGAAGTGCTGTCCATGGTAAAGGCGAAGGGCTCCCTGGGCAGCGTCCCCTTTACCGAACGTGAGGCCGAAGGACCCTGGACCCTGGAAATCGAAATCCCTGCCAAGGCCCTGTGGCACAGCGGAATAGAATCCTTTACAGGCTTGAGCTCCCGTGCGAATTTCTACAAATGCGGCGATGGACTCACCGTCCCGCACTACATCACCTGGGCTCCGATCGACACTCCACGGCCCGATTATCACCGTCCGGAGTTCTTCGCTCCCGTCACTTTCGCTCCGGCCGGGTAGCCCGCTTGTTTTCCGCGAGAATTACTATCTTTGTAATTGATGACAAGGATAGAGAATTATGATCTGAGTGCGCACAACACCTTCCGCATGAAGGTGAAATGCGCATTGTACATCGAATACTCCAGCGTCGCTGAACTGCAGGCTCTCTCCATCGCCGACCTCCCCCAGCCGGTGATGCATATAGGGGCCGGCAGCAACCTCCTCTTTACTAAGGATTTTCCGGGCACCGTGCTCCACTCCAAGGTGGATTTCGTCAAGTTCGTGGACATGGGCCTGGACGAGGTGCTGATGACCGTGGGGGCGGGCGTGGTGTTTGACGACTTCGTGGCCCGCACCTGCAAGGAGGGGCTTTGGGGTGCCGAAAACCTGTCCCTCATCCCCGGGGAGGTAGGTGCTGCGGCGGTGCAGAACATAGGGGCGTATGGGGTGGAAGTGAAGGATATAATCGCCGGCGTGGTCTGTCTCGATACCCGCGACTGGACCAAGACCGTTTTCAAGATGCAGGAATGCGGCTACGGCTACCGCGACTCCATGTTCAAGCATCAAAAGGGACGCTACATAGTGACCAGCGTCCTTTTCCGCCTTACCCGCAAATATTCTCCCAAACTGGATTACGGCGGTGTGCGCAAGGCGCTCGAAGCCGCCGGAACGGCTTCTTCCGCCGCCTCCGACACCGTTTGGCAATCCCTTACCCCGCAGGCCGTCCGTGACGCCATAATTGGCATACGCCGGCAAAAGCTTCCGGATCCCGCCGATGTAGGCAGCGCCGGTTCCTTTTTCAAGAATCCGGTGGTCCCGCGCGAAGTCTTCGACTCCATCGCCGCAAAGGAAGGGGATGTCCCGCATTATGTCCTGGAAGACGGCAGCGTAAAGATCCCGGCCGCCTGGCTCATCGACCGCTGCGGCTTCAAGGGCGCGTCCGAAGGCGGCGCGCAAGTGTACGAAAAGCAGCCTCTCGTGATAGTCAACGCCAGCGGAGAGGCGGCCGCCGCCGATGTGCTCAAACTCGAAAACCGCATCATCGCCACTGTGCAAGGGCGCTTTGGCATAACACTAAACCCCGAAGTCGAACATGTCTAAATTCGTAATCGAAGGAGGCCATACCCTGCATGGCGAAATAGTACCGCAGGGCGCGAAGAACGAAGCTCTCGAAGTGCTGAGCGCCGTTCTGCTCACCGCCGAGCCGGTGCACATGAGCAATGTCCCCGAAATCCTCGACGTCCGCAACCTCATCGGCCTGCTGGGCGACATGGGGGTGAAGGTAATCCGCCATTCCAAAGGGGATTATACCTTCCAGGCCGACAACATCGACACCACTTATGTGGAGAGCCCGGACTTTGTGGCTAAGTGCGCCGCCCTGCGCGGGTCTGTGATGATTTCCGGTCCCATGCTGTCCCGTTTCAACGAAACCTTCTTCCCCAAGCCCGGAGGTGACAAGATAGGCCGCCGCCGCGTGGATACCCACATCGAGGGTTTCGTGAACCTGGGTGCGGTGTATGAGTACGACAAGGAGAAGAGGGCGTACCATCTGCGTTCACCCAAGGGCCTGAAAGGCACATACATGCTTCTGGACGAGGCTTCGGTCACCGGTACGGCCAACATAGTCATGGCCGCCACACTCGCCGAAGGCACCACCACCATATACAATGCCGCCTGCGAGCCCTATCTGCAGCAGTTGTGCAGCATGCTCAACCGCATGGGCGCCAAGATTAGCGGGGTAGGATCCAACCTCCTCACCATCGAGGGCGTCCGCGAACTCCACGGGACGCAGCACAGGATACTTCCTGACATGATCGAGGTGGGTTCCTTCATCGGCCTGGCCGCCATAACCCAGAGCAACCTGACCATAAAGGACGTGTCGTACAAGGACCTGGGCATCATCCCCGAGGCCTTCAAGCGCATAGGCGTAAAGCTGGAACAAAGGGGTGACGACATTTTCATCCCCAGACAGGAGAGCTACGAAATCGAATCCTTCATCGACGGCTCCATCATGACCATAGCCGACGCCCCGTGGCCCGGCCTGACCCCCGACCTTCTGAGCGTCCTGCTGGTGGTGGCCACCCAGTGCAAGGGCAGCGTGCTCATACACCAGAAGATGTTCGAAAGCCGCCTGTTCTTCGTCGACAAACTCATCGATATGGGGGCGCAGATAATCCTCTGCGACCCGCACCGGGCAGTGGTCATAGGTCACGACCACCATTTCCGTCTCCGTGCCGGACGTATGACTTCACCCGATATCCGTGCGGGTATCGCCCTCCTGCTCGCTGCGATGAGCGCCAAGGGTACATCCGAAATCGACAATATCGAACAGATCGACCGCGGTTACGAGGATATCGACTCCCGTCTCCGCAGCCTCGGTGCCCACATCGAGCGCAGGCCGTAAACTCTTAGAATAAAAGGGAAGCGAGCAGCCGCACGGCAGGGTCGAACTTGCCGGGCGCGAGGTATGAGAAACTCAGCCTCATGGTGTTCCGTCCGCCGCCGTCAGGGTAGAAGAAAGAACCGGGCACATAGGCTATGCCCTTCTTTATAGCCGTGTCGTAAAGCGCGAGGGTATCACAGTCCCCGGGTAGCGTGAGGAAGGAGAAGAATCCGCCTTCCGGCCGTGTCCAGCTTACTCCGGATGGCATATGGCGGCCCAGCGCGTCCAACAGCAGGTCGCGGTTGCGGCGGTAATATTCCTTGCTCGCGGCCAGGTTGCGGTCGAGTGCGCCGCTGCCCATGAATTCTGCCGCCAGATACTGGTCGAACACCGGAGGGCAGAGGTCCAGGGCCTGCTTGCACACGTAAACCTGATGTATGATCTCCGGCGGACCGGCCATCCAGCCAAGACGGAAGCCTGGAGCGAATATCTTGGAGAAACTGCAAAGTTGTACGGTCCTTTCCGGTGCCAGGCTCCTTATGGTGGGGATTTGCTCCCCCTCGTACCTGAGCGCCCTGTATGGCGAATCCTCTATGATCAGGAAGTCCTTCTCCCTTGCCAGCTCCACCAGCGCCTGCCTCTCGGCCAGGCTCATCGTTTTGCCGGAAGGGTTCCCGAAATCGGGTATCACATACGCGAACTTTACCCGGCCGGCATCTTCCGGGAACGAGAATCCCTCTCCGAAAGGCACTATCCTCGCCCTGTAATCCTTGAAGGACTGCAGCGCTCCGAGATAGCTGGGAGTGTCCACCAGGACCGAATCACCCGGATCCAGAAGCACCCTTGCGCACACGTCTATTCCCTGTTGGGACGAAGTGGTCATCTGCAGGTTCTCCGGCGCCTCGCCGCTTCCGGAGGACAGCAGCGCCACCAGTTCCGGCACGCCCTGGGTACCCCCGTACTGCATGGCCTTGGCCCCGTACTTGTCCAGTACCGCATCCACCATTTCCCTCATCCCCTCCAGCGGAAAGGTGTCGGGCGAGGGGAAGCCTCCGGCCAGCGAGTATATCTTGCTGATGTCCACCTTCTTGAAAAGTTCCCTCGTAGGGGAGGGCAGGAAGGCCGCCACGTCTTCGGAAAAGAATCTTTCGTAATCCATACCTGCAAAGATACGCCTTTTGAACAAAATAATAGTAACTTTGCAAAGTCTTATGGAACAGTCGCTTTTTAAATATTCCGGTGCGGGAAACGTGTTCGTCGTCCTTGACGGACGCGGCGGAGGAGTGGACATCTGGCGCCAGCCCTCCACGATCTCCGACATCTGCGCCAGAACCGCCACAGACGGCATAATGATCCTCGACGAGGCTCCGGGATACGACTTCGGAATGGAGTTCTACAACCCCGACGGCAGCGGCGGGATGATGTGCGGCAACGGCGGCAGATGCATAGTGGCTTTCGCCGATTATCTGGGAATCAAAGGCGCCGAAGGCAGGTTCTACCGCTTCCTCGCCCCCGACGGAGTCCATACCGCCACCATCCTTGAGGGCAGCGGGGAGGATTGCACCGTGCGTCTCCGCATGAAGGACACCCAGGGCATAAAGGAGGTCCTTGGGGGCTGGTTCCTGAACACCGGCACCCGACACTTCGTAAAGTTCGTCGAAGACGTGGAGAAGGTGGATGTGGACCTCGAGGGGAAGTTCCTGCGCTGGAGGCAGGAATTCGCGCCCGAAGGCAGCAACGTGAACTTCGTTTCGGTGGGGCCGGACGCCATACATGTCCGTACCTTCGAGAAGGGAGTGGAGCGCGAGACCCTTGCCTGCGGCACCGGCATCACTGCAAGCGCCCTTACCGCATGCCATGTAGGGGTGGCGCCGTCCAAAGAGGAAGACGGCAGGGTGGAGTACCGCATCAGGGCCAGGCAGGATATGCTGCAGGTCGATTTCAAGCCCGCGGGACCGGATTCTTTCGAGGATATCTACCTTACCGGTCCGGCGAAACAGTTGCAGATTCTACTGTAACATCGAAAGGACTGCCTTACACACGCGTGTAAGGCAGTCCTTGTCAGAGTGACTATTATCTCCTAGATACAGGTATAGCCTCCGTCTACCGGGAGCATCACGCCCGTGACGTAGCTGGATGCCTCGCTGGAGAGGAAGATGGCGGCGGTGTCGAGTTCGCCTTCTTTCCCGTAGCGGCTCAGCGGGATAGCCTGGCGGGCATAGTCCTGGAAGAACTTGCTGTTGAGCGTCTCCTCCGTGAGCGGGGTGTAGAAATAGCCCGGGCAAATCGCGTTGACGGTGATGCCTTTCTCGCCCCATTCGGCGGCAAGTGCACGGGTGAGGTTGACCACGCCGCCCTTGGCTGCATGGTAGGGGGCCGAGCCGGCTATCTTGTTGCCCACCAGCCCGTACATCGAAGCTATGTTGATGATGCGGCCGTATCCTGCGGGAATCATGGCCTGGTTCACAACCTCGCGGGCCATCTTGAAGGTGCCTTCGAGGTCGATACGCATCTCGTTCTCGAACTGCTCGTCGGTAATCTGTTCCGCCGGAGCCACTGCTCCGGTGCCCGCATTGTTTATGAGTATGTCTATACGGCCGAACCTTTCCATTACAGCAGTGACGGCGGCCTTCACACGGGCGGTGTCGGTGATATCCACCGGCACGGCTATCGCTTCTACTCCGAATTCCGCGGCGATGCCGGCTGCAACCTCCTCGATGAGGTTCTGCCTGCGTGCCATTGCTACGATTTTGCAGCCCTGATTGGCAAGGGCCTTAGCCATCTGGACGCCGAGTCCGGTGGAACAGCCTGTAACCACCGCTACCCGACCTGTTAGGTCAAAATACTTCTTGGTCATGCTTTTGTGTTTTGTGGTTCCCAAATATACGTTTTTTTGACTAACTTCGCAAAGAAGGATACAACAATCACCATATATGAAAGCTTTAACACTCAAAGGATGCGGCACCGCCCTGCTCACTCCGTTCAAAAAAGACGGCAGCGTCGACTTCGAATGTTTCGGAGCCACCGTGGACAGGCAGATAGCCGCCGGGATACATTTCCTGGTCCCGCTCGGCACTACCGGCGAAACGCCCTGCCTCAGCCTGCAGGAAAGGATAGGGATACTCAAGGTCGCCAAGGAGCACTCGAAAGGCAGGCCCGTCATCGTGGGCGGCGGCACCAACTCCCTTGACGCCACCATCGAAAGCATGAAGCAGCTCGAGCCCTACGGACCGGACGCCTTCCTCATCGTAGTGCCATATTACAACAAGCCCACCCAGGAAGGGCAGTACCGGTACTTCAAGGCAGTTGCGGCCGCAACCGAAAAGCCCATAGTGATTTACAACGTTCCAAGCCGTACCGGGGCCAACATGGAGGCGGCCACAACCCTGAGGCTTGCCCGAGATGTGGAGAACATAGTCGCGGTGAAAGAGGCTTCGGGCAGGTATGCACAGATCTCCGCCATAATCAAGGACGCTCCGGAGGGATTCTCGGTACTGAGCGGCAACGACGACGAAACCCTTTCCCTGATGGCCACCGGCGCCAAGGGCATCGTATCCGTCGCCTCCAACGTCGCTCCGGTCGAGATGGTGCAGCTGGCGGAGGCACTGCTTGCCGACGACATGCCTAAGGCACGCGCCCTCCATCACCGTCTCAGCCCTCTCTTCAAGAATCTCTTTATCGAGAGCAACCCCATCCCCGGAAAGGCCGCCATGGCCAGGCTCGCTCTCATGGAAAATGTGCTCCGCCTGCCGTTGGTGCCCGCATCTGAAAAGACCGAAGAGATTATCCGCCAGACACTTGACGAATTAAAGCCACAGACCGTATAAGCATATGGAGAACATCACTCTCGAAAGATTCAACGAAGTAATGGACGCCCTGGAAAAGGGCGAATTGAGGGTTGCTGAGAAGGTGGGAGGCGAATGGAAGGTGAACTCCTGGGTGAAGGAGGTGATCCTTGCCGGCTTCCGCCTGGGCAAGCTGGTGCAGATGGGTCCTTTCGTGGACAAAGACACCTTCCCCGAAAGGCATTTCGGAGTGGGTGACGGTGTGCGCGTAGTCCCCGGCGGTTCCTCCATAAGGCGAGGGTCGTTCGTGTCACCGGGGGCCATCGTGATGCCTCCGTCCTATATCAATGTAGGCGCTTACGTCGATTCCGGTTCGATGGTCGACTCGCATGTCACCATAGCGTCCTGCGCCCAGGTGGGCAAGAACGTGCACGTGGCGGCGACCACAAACCTCGGAGGAGTCCTGGAACCCGCAGGTGCCATACCCACCATAGTGGAAGACAACGCCTTCATAGGCGGACATTGCGGCATTTACGAGGGCACGCTCGTAGAAGAAGGGGCCGTAATCGCCAGCGGAGTGATAATCACCTCCGCCACTTCGATTTACGACGCCACCACCGGACAGTTCGTGCCCCGCAAGGCCGACGGCCGCGTGGTCGTGCCGCGCAATGCCGTGGTGGTAAGCGGCTCCAAGCCCCTCACCCACGGTGCCGGCGCCGGGTCCGGCCTGCATCTTTACTGTCCTGTGATAGTGAAGTACCGCGACGAAAAGACCGCCGGTTCAGTACATCTCGAAGAATTGCTCAGGTAGACCGGTTCAAGCCGGCAGCAGTCCCTTCTCCAGTAGGAGCTGGGCGATCTGGACGGCGTTGGTGGCGGCTCCTTTCCGGATGTTGTCGCTGACGCACCAGAAGTTGAAGCCGTTCTCAACCGTGAAGTCGCGGCGTATGCGCCCCACGAACACTTCGTCCTTTCCCCAGGCATACAGAGGCATGGGGTAGATGTTGCGTGAGGGATCATCCTGTACCACAACCCCGGGCTCGGACGCCATCAGCCCGCGTACCTGCTCTATGGTAAACGGCTTGCGGGTTTCGATGTTGATGCTCTCGGAGTGTCCGCCCTGCACCGGAACGCGTACGGTGGTGGCCGTCACGGCTATGCCCTCGTCGCGCAGGATCTTCTTGGTCTCGTTCACCATCTTCATCTCTTCCTTGGTATAGCCGTTGTCCATGAATACATCGATGTGCGGCAGGATGTTCTGGTCGATGGGGTAGGGGTACACCTGCGGGTCCGGGACCTTTCCGGCCCTCTCGGCGTTCATCTGGGCGATGGCCTTGTAGCCCGTGCCGGTGACGCTCTGGTATGTGGATACTACTATCCTCTTGATACCCAAGACTTTATGTATGGGATCGAGAGGCAGTACCATCTGGATGGTGGAGCAGTTGGGGTTGGCTATTATCCAGTCGTCCGCGGTGAGGACGTCACCGTTGATTTCGGGCACCACCAGCTTCTTGCCGGGGTCCATGCGCCAGTATGAGGAATTGTCCACCACGCGGCAGCCTGCTGCGGCGAAGCGGGGGGCGAGTTCGGCGGAAACCGAGCCCCCGGCGCTGAATATGGCCAGGGCGGGCCTGGCGGCGATGGCGGTGTCCGCGTCGACCACGGGCCAGTCCTTGCCCGCGAAGCGGACGGTGCGGCCCACCGACTTGGCGGACGCTACGGGGATGAGTTCATCTACGGGGAAGTTCCTCTCCTGGAGCACTTCCAGCATTCTTGTACCAACGAGGCCGGTTGCCCCGACTACTGCTACTTTCATATCGTTGAATGAGTGTTAACCGTTAAACAATCAATTGTGCATCATCCCCGCAGGATATCGTTGAGGATGCTGCCGGCGGCCATCTGCGCGCCTTCGCCGGTACCCTGGATAACGAGCGGGTACGGGTGGTATGCGCTTCGCAGGATGATGGCGTTCTCGGTACCGAGTATCCTGAAGGCAGGATGGTTGCGGGGTACATTGCGTACTGCGATCGAGGCCCTGTATCCCAGCGGGGAAGAAGGATCCTTCTCCAGGGTTGCGAGGAAGCGCTGCCTGCACTGCGAGCGGGCGGCGGCCTTTTCTTCTGCATCGAAACCGGGCTCGAGGGCTTCCATGCGGGAATAGAATTCTTCCAGAGGGATTGACGGGTCCAGAAGTGCTGCAGGTACCGCCGGGGTGATCTCGACGTCCGACGCTTCCAACGCCACGCCTGCCTCACGTGCCATGATGAGCAGCTTGCGGAGGGCGTCCTCGCCGGCAAGGTCGGCCCTGGGGTCGGCTTCAGTGAGGCCTTCCCGCTGGGCCTTGCGCACGGTTTCGGCGAAACTGCCGGGATAGCGGGCATAGGAGCTCAGGATGCGGTTGAGGGTGCAGCTCACCACAGCCTCTATTCCGAGTATCTCTTCGCCGGCGGCGGCGCTGCGCGAAATGCTCTCCAACAGCGGCAGGGCGCTGCCCACTGTGGTTTCGTAGCGGACGAAGCAGCCGTTCTCAGCGGCGGCGGACATTATGGCGGCGTATTCGACGTAGGGTACCGCGAGGGAGCGGCGGTTGGACGTGACTATGTTTATGCCTTCGCGCAGGAGGCCGGTGAATTCGCGGTAGAGGGTTTCGCTGTCGGTAAGGTCGACGAAGATGCTCCGGCGGGGGGCGGTGGCCTTAACGGCGGAAGCGAAGTCGGGGGAGATCTCTCCGCCATCGCCCTCGAGGATGGCGAGGGCCCTCTCAGGCGGAATCCCCGCACTGTCTACGATGAAGCGGTGGCTGTCGGCTATGCCGCAGAGCCTGAGCACTTTGCCTGTGCGTTTCGCCAGTTCGGGGCCTTTGGCCGCAAGCAGCTCGAGGAAGGCCTTTCCGACCGCACCGCATCCTGCCACATACAGGTTGAGTATGCTCTGCGGTACGCTCTCGAAAAACTCCCTGTGAATCGCAGCCACGGCCTGGTCTTCAACCGCAAGTCGCACGGTGGCATAGACGTTACGGCCATCGGAAGAACTGGAAAGCGTCTTGATGCCGGCCTTTTTGAGGCAGGCTTCCAGGCGGGCGCAGGCTGCGCGTGCGAAGCCATCTTCTTCCGGAGGATTCTCTCCCACCAGGCAGAGCAGCGATTCTCCCGCGGTTCCGTCCTTGGTCCCGGTGATGCCGGCCCATCCGCCCAGCGTTATGTCCCTCACCGTCGTGCCAGGATTCCCGGGATCGAAAGTGTTGAGGATGTTGATGGCTATCCCCGCCTGCATCGCAGGTTCCACAGTGGGCGCATACAGCACCTTCGCGCCATGGCTGGCCATGTCCAGCGCGGCGCGGTAACTCATTTCGGGTATGGTGCGGGCTGTCGGCACTACGCTCGGGTTCGCCGTCATGATGCCGGGCACGTCCGTCCAGATCTGCAGGCTGTCCGCTTTCAGGGCCGCGGCGTAGATGGCCGCACTCAGGTCGGAACCGCCTCTTCCCAGGGTGGTCCTTCCGCCCTCATAATTGCTGGCGATGAAGCCGGGAGCGACGAAGACACGCACCTGCGGCTCCAAGGCTACCGCTGCGGATATATTGCTGTATGTCAGGTCTTTATGGTCTTTTATAACCAGTATGGTGGAGTCCAGCCATTTGGTCGCGACTCCGTCGCATGCGAGCTTGCGGGCTATGATGCGGGTGGAGAAAACCTCCCCCCAGGTCACCATTTCGCCGGCGGGGGCGGAAGCCATCTGGGCGAAGAGCGCATGGCATTCGGTTTCGGCTTCGGCCCTCTCGCTGCCGGTGAACAAGCGACGGATTATTTCCAGGTGCTTTGCTTTGAGGTCGCGTACGCCTTCGGCAAACTGCAGGGCGGCTTCATCGTCGGGAGCCACCGACGAGGCTTCGGAGACGGCCATCCCCAGTGCGGTAAGATGCTGCTTCTCGGCAAGGCGCGCAAGGGCCAGGAGGGAGTCGGTACAGCCCTTGATGGCCGAGCAGACAAGCATCACGCGTCCTTTTGCAGACGCCGCACCCACTATGTCGAGGACGCGGGATATGTTGGTGGCGTTTGCGACCGATGAGCCGCCGAATTTGAGTACCTGGATCATAACTCACAAAATTAACAAAATCTGAACAAAAAATCCTTATCTTTGTTAATACCAACAAACCACAGACAACGATGGACAAATACATCCTCGCCCTCGACCAGGGCACCAGCTCTTCAAGGGCCATAGTCTTCGACCACGACGGCAATATACGCAGCGTGGCCCAGAAGGAATTCACCCAGCATTTCCCTCGTCCGGGATGGGTGGAGCACGACCCTATGGACATTTGGTCTTCGGAAGCTTCCGTTATAGCCGAGGCCATCACCAAGATGGACATCAACGGCAAGAACATAGCCGGCATAGGCATCACTAACCAGCGTGAGACCACCATAGTGTGGGATGCCGTCACGGGCGATCCGGTATACAACGCCATCGTCTGGCAGGACAGGCGTACGTCGGACTATTGCGAGGGCATAGATCCCGCGATGGCTCAGAAGATACGCGAAAAGACCGGCCTCATCCCCGACCCCTACTTCTCGGCGACCAAGATACGCTGGATACTCGGGAACGTGCCGGGAGCGCGCGAGAGGGCGGAGAGGGGTGAACTTCGCTTCGGTACCGTTGACACCTGGCTGGTGTGGAACCTTACCAGGGGCGAGGTCCACGTCACCGACGTAACGAACGCTTCGCGCACCATGCTCTTCAACATCCA
>ONSD01000144.1 GCA_900320385.1 uncultured Bacteroidales bacterium | reverse complement strand
TGAACGATAAAAAATCAAGTAATAAGAAATGAAAGTAACAAAAGATCAGAAAGATGCGCTGAACATAGCGCTGAACCTCGAAATCGAGGAAGCAGATTATGCCGAAAAGGTCCGCAAGAAACTTGCAGAGAGGCGTCGCAATGCAGATTTTAAAGGTTTCCGCAAGGGCATGGTCCCTCCGGCAATGATACGCCGCGTCTACGGTGAACAGTGCCTTGTGGATTCAGTGAACGAACTCATAGGCGAATCCATCGACAGTTTCATCAGGGACGAAAAGCTCAATATCATCGGAGAACCCCTTCCGGCAGAGAACCAGCCCGAGAACGAGTGGAAGGAAGGCAACACCTTCCATTTTACCTTCGACCTCGGCCTCTATCCCGAATTCAAGGTAGAAGCCGGCAGCGGCGACGAGATCCCCCACTACCAGATCAGCATGTCAGCCAAGGACAAGAGCGGCATGGTAGAGAGCCTCAAGAAGTACTACGGGGAGAAGAAGGAAGAGAAGAGCGACGAAGACATCGACAAGGAAGTCACCGACCGTCTCCGCGACCAGTACAGGCAGGAAGCCGACTGGAGGCTCAACCAGGATATTCGCGGGTACTTCATCGACAAGGCTGCCATTGAGCTTCCCGAGGATTTCCTCAAGCGCTGGCTTTTCGCCGCCAATGACGGCAAGTACACCAAGGAGGACATCGAGAAGGAATTCGACGCCTTCAAGAAGGATTTCTGCTGGCAGCTCGTCCGCGGCGAATTCCTCAGGAACTTCGGCATCAAGATAGGGGACAAGGACATCGACGAAGCGGTAAGGGCTTATGTCACATATCAGTACGCCATGTATGGCATGGGCAACGTGCCTGCCGACATCATCGAGAACAGCATGAACCAGATACGCGGCGACCGCCGTCAGATGGACCGCATCCTCGAACAGGTTGAGGACGAAAAAGTGCTCGCCAAACTCAAGGAGACCGTCACCATAAAGGCGAAGAAGATATCCGCCGAGAAATTCCGTGAACTGAAGTAATATGGCAAAGACCGAATTCGAGAAATACGCGTCGGGGGACAGGGGAGTCAATCCCCTTACCCTCGACAGGTATGCGAAGGCCCTGGAGTATTCCATCAATCCGACCATCATAGAGGAACGCAAACTCAACGCCGTCGCCATGGACGTGTTCAGCCGCCTTATGATGGACCGTATCATATTCCTCGGCACCGCCATCGACGATGACGTTGCCGATATCGTGATGGCCCAGCTCCTCTTCCTTTCCGCCAATTCCGAGAGTTCGGCCGACATCAGCCTGTATCTCAATACCCCCGGCGGCGTAGTCTCCGCCGGCCTGGGCATCTACGACACGATGCAGATCGTAGCCCCGGACGTCGCTACCATCTGCGCCGGCCAGGCGGCCTCGATGGGCGCGGTGCTCCTCTGCGCCGGAGCAAAAGGCAAAAGGATGGCGCTCAGGCATTCCCGCGTGCTCATACACCAGCCTCTCGGCGGCATGCAGGGTCAGGCATCCGACATGCTCATAGCTGCGAAGGAGATCGAGCGCATGCGCACCGAGCTCTATTCGGTCATCTCAGAACATACGGGCCAGCCGCTTGAGAAGGTCGCTGCCGACGCCGACAGGGACTTCTGGATGGATTCTGAAGAGGCGCTCGCCTACGGCATGATAGACAGGATACTCAAACCCGCAAAGAAGTAGATGGCAGACAAAGAGTTCAACGTCCCCAAACCGAAGGAGATCAAGGCTTATCTCGACCAGTACGTGATAGGGCAGGAGGAAGCCAAGAAGACCCTTTCGGTAGCCGTATACAACCACTATAAACGCATTATCCACAACGTCATATCCGATGAGGACGACGGTGTGGAGCTCGAGAAGTCCAACATACTCATGCTGGGTCCTACCGGCACGGGCAAGACCTTGCTGGCGAGGACCATAGCCAAGATGCTCTATGTCCCCTTCACCATAGTGGACGCTACCGTCTTCACAGAAGCGGGATATGTTGGCGAGGACGTCGAGAGCATACTCTCGCGCCTTCTCCAGGAGACCGACTATGACCCCAAGACGGCGGAATTAGGCATAGTGTTCATCGACGAGATCGACAAGGTCGCCCGCAAGAGCGACAATCCTTCGATTACCAGGGACGTGTCGGGCGAAGGAGTCCAGCAGGCCATGCTCAAGTTGCTCGAAGGAACCGTAGTGAACGTTCCTCCGTACGGAGGACGCAAGCATCCCGAACAGCAGTTCATACAGGTCGACACCCGCAATATCCTCTTCATTTGCGGGGGTGCTTTCGAAGGTATCGAGAGGCATATAGCCCAAAGGCTGAATACTCACGTAATTGGCTTTGATACAAGCGATAAAACAAAGAAGTTAGACAAAGATAACCTCATTCGCTACGTAGAGGCCGAGGATATCCGCAAGTACGGACTCATACCTGAAATCGTGGGACGCCTGCCTGTCATAACCACGCTCGACCCCTTGGACAGGAAAGCGCTCAAGCGCATCCTGCTGGAGCCCAAGAATGCCATCATCAAGCAGTATTCGAAGTTGTTCGAACTCGACGGCATCAAGCTCGAAATCGATCCTGACGCCATCGACCTCATTGTCGAGACGGCCGAGAAGAACAGGATGGGTGCCCGCGGCCTGCGCGCCATATGCGAAAAGATAATGACCGACGCCATGTTCCGCGCGCCGTCCTCCCGCCGCAAGACTTTCCGTCTCACGAAGGAATACGCGCAGCAGCGCCTTTCGGCCGCCTAGAAGCCTAAAGCCAGTCGTCGAAGTAGGCGGTCACCTTGTCCATAAGGTGGATGCGCCAGTCGCCGAACACGTTGTGCTCGCTGCGGGGATAGGGGAAGTAGTCGAGCTGGACGTCCTTCTCTATGCATTCCTGCACGAAACTGAGGCTGTGCTCCCATACCACGGTGTTGTCTATGGCGCCCTGGCAGATGAGCAGCTTGCCGGCGAGATCGCCGGCCTTTCCTATAAGTGAAGTCTCTTCGAACCCCTCGGGGTTGGTCTCGGGAGTGTCCATGTAGCGCTCGCCATACATCACTTCATACCATTTCCAGTCAATCACCGGTCCGCCGGCCACACCCACGCTGAATACTTCGGGATAGGTGGTCATCAGGCTGATGGTCATGAATCCGCCGTAGCTCCAGCCGTGCACGCCAATCCGGGAACGGTCCACCCAGGGCTCCTTCATCAATTCGCGGAGTCCTGCAATCTGGTCGGCCATCTCTACCTGTCCGCAATGGCGGTTGATGGCCTTCTCGAAGGCCGCGCCCCGGTTCTGGGTGCCCCTGTTGTCCTGGACGTAGACTATGTAGCCTTTCTGTGCCATGAGCATCTCCCACATCCGCACGCTTCCCAGCCAGGTATCGGTGACCATCTGCGAGTGGGGGCCGCCGTATACATAAACTATCACCGGATACTTCTTCGAAGGATCGAAGTTCAGCGGCTTGTAGAGCCGGTAGTAGTTGTCGAACTGTCCGTCCGCCGATTTGACAGTACCGAAATCGACCTCGCACTTGGCAAAGCCGGAAAGGGGATCGGGGGCCTCATATAGCAGTTCGTTCACCTTCCCGTCGGTGCTCCTCCTGGCTATCTTGCCGGGAGTAAGGAAGTTGCTCCAGCGGTCGATGAACTGGGTCTTGTCCGGACTGAGGGTGACGTTGTGCCATCCTTCCTCCCATGTCAGGCGCTGAGGCTTGTAGAAACGCGCCTTGGCGACCCTGGAGGCATTCTTGATGCGGATGCGGAAGAAATGGTTCTGTATGGGGGAGACTTCGGCCGAAGTGTAGTAGACGAACTCTCCGTCATTGTCGACATATGCCTGGTCGCCGTTCGCAGTAGGCAGCGCCCGGACCGTCCCGAGCGTGTCACAGAGATAAAGGGAACGGTAGCCGCTGCGATTGTCGGTGCGGTAGATGAAGGAGTATGAATCCTTCATGAAATACAGGGGGTCGAGCGGCTCCACCCATGCGTCGTTGTGCTCCGTGAGGATGGTGCGCACGAAACTGCCGTCGCACGAGCGGTACATATTCAGATGCATGTCGTGCTGGCTCCGGTCGAGCACCTGGATGAATATGTATTTGTCGTCGGGGCTCCAGGTGATGCCGGTAAGGTAGCGTTCGTCGGTGAAGTCGTCCGGGATGACCGTGCTGAGCACCTTGCCTTCCATGTCGCAGACGAGCAGGCTGAGTTTCTCGCTTGGCATCCCGTTCATGGGATAGCGTATGTTGCGCAGGCTGCCCGTCCGGGTGTTGATGTCGAGCAGGGGGAAGAGTGTCACTGCGCGCTCGTCCTTGCGGACGACCGCTATCCGGTCTCCTCCATTGGACGGGAAGATCCCGCGGTCGATGCCGAATTCGTTGCGTGAATAGGTGTCACCGTATACGATGCCGTCTTCTTCACTCTCGGGCAGCACATACTGCTTGCGCGGCATGCGTTTCGGCGGCTCCTGGCTGAGGGTCCCGTCGGGGGTCCAGAAATAGGGACGCGCTTGCGGATAGACGGCGGGGTTGCGGACTGCATCGCGCATGGTGAGCATGCTGCCGTCCGGATTGCCCTGGGGGCTGACGGCGATAACGCCGGTCTGGGCGTACAAGGCGGGGAAAAGCGACAGCAGGGCCGCTGCCGCAAGTGCAAGAAGATGGGACTTCATGATATTATTCGTCTATGGGTATTGTCAGGGGGATGGTATTCTCGGGCGTGTTCTCGGTTACGGCGATGATATCGTCGACTATGTACTTCTGCATGCCACGCCACGGGAGGGCGCCGTTGTATTCCTTGTAATGCAGTTCGACGTTCTTGCCGCTGCAGCGCATCAGCGAATCAGCCACGGCTTTGTTCACAACCGAGAAGTTGAATTCGTTCGACTGGATGGATCCGGAGCGGCCTGCGCCCTTGAATCCGGTCTGGATGAGACGGCCTTCGTATGTCTTCCATATCCAGCCCTTGTACACTATCTGGTTGAGCTCTCCGGCCTTCACTCCAGAGCCGAATACGAAATAGAACTTGATGTAGATGAATGCCGCAAGGGCAAGCAACACCACCAGGGTGGCTATGATGCCTATTTTCTTACCTGTTTTCATACATTCACAAATATAGGAAAATGTCGTTGAAATTGTTTGCGGTTCAGCAATTTTTGTTTATCTTTGCGCCCGATTCTAAAAACACTGGTGTTAATATGAAAAAAGGAATCCATCCCGAATCCTACCGTCTTGTAGCTTTCAAGGATATGTCAAATGACGATGTGTTCATCACCCGCAGCTGCGCCACCACCAAGGAGACGCTGGTTGTAGACGGAGTTGAATATCCGCTCGTCAAGGTCGAGATCTCCAACACTTCTCACCCCTTCTTCACCGGCAAAACCAAGATACTTGATACCGCCGGCCGAGTTGATATGTTCTATCAGAGGTACAAGAACCGCAAGAAGTAAGACTTCCTGCTTCAAGGATAAAAAAAGGCTGCGACAAGGTCGCGGCCTTTTTCATTTTCGGACTCCGGCGTTACAGGAGTTTTTCGCGCAGGTGTTCGATCATGTCCCTGGTCATGGAGTCGAGGTCGTAATGCGGCATCCAGTCCCATTCGTTGCGGGCGCAGGTGTCGTCCATCCTGTTCGGCCACGAATCGGCTATCGCCTGGCGGACCGGATCGACCTGGTAACGCATCCTGACGCCGGGAATCTCTTTCTTTATGGCTTCGTATACCCCCTCCGGGTCGAAGCTCATGCTTGCGATATTGAACGAATTGCGGTGTACCAGACGCGTGGGGTCGGCTTCCATGATGTCGACCGCGGCCTTGAGTGCGTCGGGCATGTACATCATGTCCATGTATGTACCCTTGGCTATGGGGCAGACGAATTCCTCTCCCTTGACGGCAGCGTAGTAAATCTCGACCGCGTAGTCGGTGGTGCCGCCGCCCGGCAGGGTAGTGTAGGAAATGAGGCCGGGGAATCGTACCGAACGGGTGTCGACGCCGTATTTGTGGAAATAATAGTCCGAAAGGAGTTCCGTGGCCACCTTTGTCACGCCATACATGCTGGTAGGCCTCTGGATGGTGTCCTGGGGAGTGTCGTCATGCGGGGTGTTGGGACCGAAGGATCCGATGGAGCTGGGGGTGAAGACGGCGCAGCCGTATTCGCGGGCTACTTCCAGGATGTTGATGAGGCCGTTCATCTGGATGTCCCACGCAAGCAGGGGCTTCTTCTCCGCCGTTGCAGAGAGCAGGGCCGCCAGATTGTAGATAGTGTCTATCTTGTATTTGGCGACTACTTCCTTTATCTGTCCGCCATTGGTGACATTGACTATTTCGGAGGGGCCGCTTTCGAGCAGGATGCCCTTGGGCTCCGCTCCCGGAATGTATCCGGCCACTATCTGCCCCTCTTTGTAGAGACTTCTCAATTTCATTGTCAGCTCGGAGCCTATCTGCCCCGTCGAGCCGATGACAAGGACGTTTTTCATCTGTTGTGGCTATAATTATGGCAAGTGTTATAATCTTTCAGCAAAATTACTAAATTTGTAACAAATCTAAAACTAATTCTCAAAATGTACGGTAAATTCCAAAAATATCTTCAGGATGAGTTGAAGGCCATTGAAGAAGCCGGACTCTACAAGCGTGAACGCACGATCTGTTCACCCCAGGGAGCGGAGATCACCCTTGCAGACGGCAGCAGGGCTCTTAACTTCTGCGCCAACAATTACCTCGGCCTGGCCGACAGCCCGCGCCTCATCGCAGCGGCCAAGAAGGCTATGGACGAGAGGGGATTCGGTATGTCGAGCGTGCGATTCATCTGCGGCAAGCAGGATCTCCACGAGCAGCTCGAGAAGGCCATCTCCAACTACTTCCATACCGAAGACACCATCCTCTACGCTGCTTGTTTCGACGCCAACGGCGGTGTGTTCGAGCCTCTCCTCACCAAGGATGACGCCATTATCTCCGACGCCCTCAACCACGCATCCATTATCGACGGCGTAAGGCTCTGCAAAGCAGTGCGTTACCGTTATGAGAACGCCAATATGGAAGACCTTGAGCGCTGCCTCAAGGAAGCCCAGGCCCAGCGCTTCCGTATCATATGCACCGACGGTGTGTTCAGCATGGACGGAAACGTGGCACCCATGGACAAGATATGCGACCTTGCCGAAAAGTACGACGCCCTCGTGCTGGTTGACGAAAGCCATTCCGCAGGTGTCGTCGGACCTACCGGCCACGGCGTAGCCGAGCAGTTCAACCTTTACGGCCGCATCGACATACATACCGGCACCCTCGGCAAGAGCTTCGGCGGTGCAGTGGGCGGATTCACCACCGGCCGCAAGGAGATAATCGACATGCTGCGCCAGCGCAGCCGTCCGTACCTCTTCAGCAACTCCCTTCCTCCCATGCTGTGCGCTGCAGGAATCGAGCTCTTCAAGATGATGGAGGAAGGCAACGGACTGCACGACCGTCAGCAGGAGAACGTCGCTTATTTCCGCGAGAAGATGGAAGCCGCAGGCTTCGATATCCATCCCACCGAGAGCGCGATCGTGGCCGTGATGCTCTACGACCCCATCCTGGCCGGCAAATTCGCCTCCGCGATGGCAAAGGAGAATATCTTCGTGACGAGCTTTACCTATCCCGTAGTACCCAAGGGCAAGGACCGCATCCGCGTACAGCTTTCGGCAGCCCATACCCGCGAGCATCTCGACAAGGCTATCGCCGCCTTCATCAAGGTCGGCAAGGCCCTTGACGTGATCAAATAATCCGCCACGGATATCTGCATAAGAAAGGACGCACCCGGTTTGGATGCGTCCTTTTGTTTCTTGTCCTGTAGGCGGATCAGTAACTGAATACCCTGAAGGAGTGGGGCTTGAGGGTGAACTTGGTCGCTACGGGAACCTTCTCGCCGGTTTCGAGGTCGACCATCGTTTCTGCGGGGACGTTGAACACCGGTTTGACGTCGACCGGGAAGTCGTTGAAATTCTCGATGACGAAGGTCCTGTTGTCGTAGGGGAACAGGGCAACTTTGGAAGGTCCTTCGAAGAAGAGGTCCATGTCCTTGCAGAGCAGCCTCCTGATGAAGTTCAGCACGCCCTCGGGATAATCGTAAAGGTTGCCGAAATCATCCGGAATGGTCAGCACGTACATGGTGCCCTTCGAATACCTGTTCCTCATGAGGATGGGATAACCCGAAACGCCTCCGGTGAGCGGCCTGCCGGCGCTGATCACCTCCCATGCGTCGTTGGTGAAATACTTCACCTGCGGAATGATGAATTCCCTGGAAGACTTGCCGAAGCGTCCGAAATCGTCCACGATGGCCTTGAGGTCTCCGCAATCCAGTTCGCAGATGTCGGCCAGTTCTTTCTTCGCGGCCTTGAGGAAACCGCTGGTGACGATGACTTCGCCGCCGTTCTTCAACTGGGTGCGTATCTTGTCCACGATGTCCTTGTCGTTAGCAGCCTGCTGGGTCAGGAGGATCTGCTTCTTGCCGGTGAGGAAGGAGGGGTGCATGTCCATGGGGAGACCGATCATGCCGAGATAATTCTGCAGGAAGTCTTCTCCCGTGGAGTGGTAGGGCTTGTATGATACCAGGCCTACCGGGTTGCCGAGTTTGCATACGAAAGCGTCATCCTTGAGCAGGGTGTACTTCGCAACGCTGGCCAGGGTGGAAGGCGTGACGGTCTTGCCGTTCTTCTTGAACGGAGCCATCATGGCATCGTAGTCGAAACTGGTTCCGTCGCCCTGCCATTCCCTGCGGTTCCTGGGGCCTACCGGAACGTCATTGAGCTGCATGTAGTTCCAGAGGATGATCTCGGGGGTCTTGGAAATCATGGTGAGATGGACCTGCTCGGCATAGCGGTCTACACCCATATGGATGCCGCCAGCGTCAACCCAGCCGCCTCCGTTCTTGCCTGGAGCGATATTGTCGAAGTAGCGTATAATATTGTAGCTCAGATAGTTCTGAAGATGCTGTGCGCTTCCGGGATCGCGTGTTTCGGTTCCCGTCCACAGGCCGTCGAAATACTTGGGTTCCTTGTCGAGATTGAAGCCCAGGCCGTGGAAGTGGTCGTACCAGTTGGGGTATTTGATGATCACCTTTACCTTGGGATTCACCTTGTGGGCAGGATCCACCACCAGCTCCTTGCCGGCCTTGGCCATCAGTTCGAGGCGGTATTCGGTCCAGCTCTTGTCTCCCTTGGCTGCGATTTCGGCGTCGTTCTTTACGTCGATGAAGAAGAAATCGTCCAGGATGATGTCGTCGAAGAAGGAGGCTGTGTATTCAGCTATATGTTTGACTGCCAGCCTGTCCGCAGGCCTGGCATAGCTGTAGGTTTCGAACTCGTTGCGTTCCGATATGGTGTAGGTGATGCCTCCGCCGACTTCCAGGCCTTTCGACTTGAAGAAGGCGATGACGTCCTTGAGTATCTTCTTGTCGACGATGATGGAATCGCGGTGGGTTTCGATGTAGATCTTGTCGAGATCCACTTGGGAACTCACCCTTTCCCAGGTGTCTTCAAGGAATTTCTTGTCCTGCATCCTGATGACGTCCTGCGCCCGGATGTACGAGGAAACCTTGAAACTGTTGTACTTGCGTGGGGTCGCTCCAAAGGCCGAGAGAACGGACATCATGAGCAACGCCGAAATGGTAATGAGTTTACGTGCGTTTGACATGTGAGTTGAAAAGGTTGGTTGTGTCTCAAAGATAACAATTATTTCGCATTTTGCACCGTTTTCAGCCCCGGCCGGATAAAAAAAGAGACGGAAGGCAGCGCCTTCCGTCTTTGTAGTGGGTAGGAGAATCGAACTCCTATTGCGAGATTGAGAATCTCGAGTACTAACCGTTATACGAACCCACCGTTTGAATTGGAATGCAAAGATAGGTAAAAATCAGCAACTCCCAAATTTTTTTGCTATCTTCGTAAAAAATAATTCAAGCGTTATGACACTCATAAAATCGATATCAGGCATACGCGGCACCATCGGCGGCCCGGCCGGGGAAGGGCTCACACCGGTAGACATCGTAAAATTCACCTACGCATACTGCGCCATGCTCCGTAAACGCAAGGCTCCGTTCGGTCCGAGATACAAAGTTGTTGTAGGCAAGGACGCACGCCTGAGCGGCGACATGGTCGAGCAGCTTGTCTGCGGTACCATAATGGCCAGCGGCATGGACGTGGTCAAATGCGGATTCGCCTCCACGCCCACCACCGAACTCGCCGTCACCTTCAGCGGAGCCGACGGAGGCATTATCCTTACCGCATCCCATAACCCCCGCCAGTGGAACGCCCTCAAGCTGCTTAACGAGCACGGCGAATTCCTTACGGCGGAACAAGGACAGGCCATCCTCGACTGTGCCGATAAAGGCGAATTCGACTTCGCACCCGTGGATGAGCTGGGCACCGTCGAAGAACACGATTATACCGACGAACACATAGATTCGGTCCTCAAGCTCGAAGCCGTGGATGTTGACGCGATCAAGGCTGCGCATTTCAAGGTGGTGCTCGACGCGATCAACTCCGTGGGCGGCATCATAATGCCGAGGCTCCTGGAGCGCCTCGGGGTGGAGTGCATAGAACTGAACTGCAATCCCACAGGCGATTTCGCCCATAACCCCGAACCCCTCCCGGCAAATCTGACCGAGCTCTGCGAAACCGTGGTCAAAGAGAAGGCGGACCTCGGCATAAGCGTCGATCCCGACGTCGACCGCCTCGCCCTCATCTGCGAGAACGGCCAGCCTTTCGTGGAAGAATATACCCTGGTGAGCGTCGCCGACTATCTCCTGGGACTCGCCGAGAAGCAGGGTGTCAAGGACCCGAAGACTGTATCCAACCTGTCGAGCAGCAGGGCTCTGCGCGACGTTACCGAAAAGCACGGCGGTACCTATTACGCCTCGGCAGTCGGTGAAGTGAACGTCACCACCAAGATGCACCAGGTCGGTGCCATTATCGGCGGCGAAGGCAACGGAGGCGTCATTTATCCCGCAAGCCACTGCGGCCGCGACGCCATGGTGGGCGTGGCCCTTTTCCTGAGCAACCTCGCCCACAACGGGATGAAGGTCAGCGAATACAAGAAGACGCTGCCCCAGTACGCCATTGCCAAGAACCGCATCGAACTCAGCGACAAGGCTCTGATCGACAAGATACTGGAAGCCATGAAGGAGAGGTTCGCCTCCGAGAAAGTCACTACCATAGACGGTGTCAAGGTGGACTTTGAAGAGCGCCGCGAATGGGTGCATCTGCGCCGTTCCAATACCGAACCCATTATCCGTGTCTATTCCGAAGCCCCCACCGCCGAAAGGGCAGAGGCACTGGGTGCCGAAGTGGTAGCGCTCGCCAACAGCTTGATAGGCTGATGTTCTCCTTCCGCACCACCCCTATCGCCGACCAGCCCGACAAGGCCCTCCAAAAGGGGAGGGTAGGGGTGTTCGCGACCCAGAGCAGCTGGGATGCCGCAAGCGGCCGTTATCTTGCCGATATATTCCGGCAGAGGGGCAACCTTGCGGCATCCTTCGCGCCGGAAGAAGACAGTCCCCATATCTTTTTCGACCCCGACGCCCTCAAGGACCTTGATGCCATAGTGGTGGAGATCCAGGAGGTGGGATGCAGGTACTTCCCGTACACGATCGATGTGTTGAGGCTGATGTCCACCCTGAAGACGCTCGACCCGTCTCCCGCCCTGTACATAGTGGACCATCCCAACCCGGCCGGGCGCGATGTCGAAGGCACCCTTCCCGCCGGTACGGCCGACGAATGGACCCCCTCCGTTGTGCATCGCCATGGCCTCACGCTCGGGGAACTCAGCCAGCTCTACGCCGACGAAATAGGCGCCAGGTACCCCCTCCACATCATCTCGGCGGAAATCGCCGATACCGCACGGACACTGATGCCCTGGACCATACCTCCCGCCAGGGATTTCCCGGGCGTGTTTACGCCTTTCTTCTACACCGGCGGCAGCCTATGGACCGAAACCAATGTCAGTCCTGGCATCGGTACGCCCAGGCCGTATGAGTACATAGGCGCCCCGTTCATCAAGAACACCATAGACGACCTTCCGCTCCCGGAAGGCTTGCTGGCCCGGCCCTGCGACTTCACTCCTTCGGTAGGCCCGTATCAAGGGCAGAAATGCTTCGGATGGCAGTTCATCCTCACTCCCGGAGCCAGATATCATTCGCTGCTGCACGCCGTGAGACTTATGAGATACGTTGCGGAGCATTTCTCGCAGTTCCATATTTCGGACAGTCTCTATACCCGGCTTGCGGATCCCGTGATGACCGAATATCTGAAGGGAGACCTCACTTTCGACATAGTGGATGAACATGTGAAGAGCGAAGAGCAGCGCTGGATACGCAAGGCCCGCCGCTATCTGCTGTACGACGACCAACCCGTGAGGATCAAATGAGTGCGAAAAAACGGGTAGCGCTGGTGCTGTTCGTGCTCGCGGTAGCGTCCGACCTGGCAGCCGTCCATTTGGACATCCCGCTGATGGAGCGTGTCGCCAAGCCTCTTCTGATGCCCCTGGTGCTTCTCAACGCCCTGCTGGCGCTGGAAGGCACGTTGGCTCCCAGATGGCTTGCCATCCTCCTGACCTTCGTGCTCTGCTTCCATTGCGCCGGGGACATCTTCCTTATGTATGGTGCATTTCCGCTGTTCATGGCCGGATTGGCGTGCTTCCTGACCGGGCATATCTTCTATGCCGCCATTTTCATGAAGAAGGGGGTTTTTGAAAACATCCGGCCCGGTTGGTACATCCTTGCCAATATCCTGGTCATCCTGATTCCGGTATCGGTGGTGAACATCATAGGCTTCGAAGGCCCCATCAAATATGCCGTACTGGTGTATGCGTTCGTGTTGCTATATGTCACCCTCTGTGGCCTGGCCGGGGCCCTGAACAAGCGCAGCGGCGTCTCGGAACCGGCATACTGGCTCGTCTTCGCGGGAGGACTCATCTTCCTTTCCAGCGATTTCCTGGTGGCGTGGAGGTCGTTACTCGGACATGGTTTCCCTCACATGGGATTGGTGATAATGGTCACTTACATCCTGGCGGAATGCCTGATAGTGACCGGGATAGTAAGACCTTACCTTACAGCGGGTCGGCGTCAAGGATGACGTTCCCCTTGAAGCTATGCTTCCTGCAAAAGTCCTGCACATGACGCTGCAGGGCTTTTTTCCTTTGTCCGACGGAGAGATTACGGGGGAGGGTGACCCGCTCCGTGGCGCCGATACCGGGGGCCAGGATGTCCACAAGGCGGGTATATGGCGGAAGCTTGAAGGTCCTGCGCTCTTCCAGCAGTACCGAAGCATCAGTCATTCCGAATACCTGTGCGCCCGGATTGGCCGTCTGTATGAATACCTTTCCGCAAGAGTGGCGGAGCAGGTCGAGGAACTGGAACGCATGTTCATCGGAACGGAAGTCGTCGGGCGAGAACAGTGCATCTGCGCTCAGCAGCACTACCAGGTCGAAGCCGGCAAGGTCGCTCTTCCATGCCTGGGGAATGGTGAGCACCGTGAATTTCGCGCTACCGCCGGGGAAGAGCCTGTCCAGTTCCGGGCGTAGGTCTTCCTCCTTTTCGTATCCGCGTATGAGGGCGACACAGCCCGCGTCCCTGCACGCGGCGAGCAACTTTCGGGAGAAGGTCCCTATCATTCCGTTCTTTCGCTTTTCAGCATTCGTATCGACGATCGTGAAAGAGCCGGGATTGTCCGGCACGGATCTGTCCAGAAGAATGTATTTGCCTGTAATGCAATTATATAAGCTTTCAAGCGAAGGGGATGAGGATCCCAGAAGGACCTCAGCTGCATGGATGGAAGCGAGCATGACGGCGCAGTCGCGCCCGTTGTACCGCGGACTGCTGTCTCCCTGTTTATAGAAGGGTGACTGCTCTGAATCGACAATTACGAGCCCCAGGTCCCTGTGGGGGAGGAAAATGGCTGAACGGGTGCCCAGGACTATGTACGGCCTGCCGCTGCGGACCGCATCGCTTATGCGCCTGCGCTGCACCTGTGTCAGGGTGGAGTGATGGACCAGGAGCAGGTCGCCGAAAGCTTCGCGCAACTGTTTCCCGAGATTTCCGGTGAGCCCGGTTTCGGGAACCAGAAGCAGCACGTTGCGCCCTTTCCGCAGGGTGAGTGCGGCTGCGGATATGTAGCTCGGACAACGTTCCGGCGTTTTCAGCAGGACAGGTTTGCCGGATGCAAGGGCGGTGGAAAGACCCTGTTCGGGAGGGGCTGCGGAAATCCTGGCAAGGCCGGGGTCTTCTTCGCATGAATCGGGGAAGATGTCCTTGCCCAGGGCGGCCAGCCGGGCCTGTGCGGCATAAAGTTCCCCGGCTATGGCGGTCCGCTCCTGCCGGAGCCTTGCTGTAACCTCTGCGCCATGCCTGCCGGAGAGGGCCTTGTCCTTTGCGGCAAGCCGGGTCTTGAGCCTTTCGATCCTTGACTTCCAGAGTTCTTCCTCCCTGGCTTCGCGCGCTTCCTTCATCCGGACGGCCCTGGCCCGGACCTGCTCGGAAGCAAGTTTGAGATGGGGATAGGCTGCTTTGTACACTTCCCCCACTGTGCACATGTAATAATCGGCGATGAAGCGCCACAGCCTTATTTCGGCGGGGGATATGTCCTCCAGGCCCGTGTCCGCCGAAACAACGGGCAGGATGCGGCTGTCTTCCACATCGGGCACTACGCCTGTGGCGGAAACCACTCCGATGTAGTATCTTCCGGCGAACCGGACCTTTACCCTGCTGCCGGTTTTGAGGGCTGCAGCGGGGGAGACGGAGGATGGGTCAAACCAATAACAAGGCTCCCACTCCAGCCGGAGTGGGAGTATTGTCTTTATGTAGGTTTTGCCCTGCAATGATCAGGCTTCTGCTATAGATTGCCTTCTTCGGCCTGCTTGATCATGTTGGCGTTAGCGGTGATGTACACCTCTACGCGGCGGTTGAGCTGGCGGCCTTCAGCGGTGTCGTTGGTGGCAACGGGCAGGGTGTAGGACTTGCCTTCGGCGGTCATGCGGCCGTCTGCGATGCCCTGGGCCATGAGGAAGGTCTTTACGGCGTTAGCCCTGTCGAGGGAAACCTTTTCGTTGGCTTCGGCAGACCCCACGTTGTCGGTGTGGCCCCAGATGGTGATGTCGGTCTCTTTCATGTCGGACATCGTCTTTGCGAACTCGGTAAGGGAGTTCTTTGCCGCTGCGCTGAGGTTCGACTTGTTGAACTCGAAGAGGATACCGCTGTCGAAGGTAACCTTGATAGCCTCGAGGCCGTTGGCATCGGTAGTGGTCTCCACCTGTGCATTCTCGAGGGCTGCGAGTTCTTCGGCCTTCTGATCCATCTTCTTGCCGATGAGCACACCTGCAGTTCCGCCGATGGCGGTTCCGATTGCGGTTCCGATAGCTGCACCCTTGGCATCCTTGCCAATGAGCGTACCGAGAGCTGCGCCCACAGCTGCGCCGGCGCCGCTACCGATGAGTCCACCCTTGGTGGTCTGGTTCATGGAAGAGCATCCTGAAAGGATGGTCAGTCCGCAGAAGAAAATAGCAATGTACTTTTTCATGATAATAAGGTTTAAAGTATGTCTTCTTTCAGTTTGCAATTATACTAAATTATCCTAAAAAAACCTATTTTTAAAAACGTCAAAAAAAATTTGTGAGTTGGAGTTTTTTGTATATCTTTGCAGTCCCAAACGGTGCTGTAGCTCAGGTGGTAGAGCAATGGACTGAAAATCCATGTGTCGCCGGTTCAACTCCTGCCAGCACCACTTGAAAGCCGGGTCCCCTTTTCGAGGATCCGGCTTTTTTGTTCTTGCAAAGCCTTGTCTTAAAGAGCCTTCGA
>ONSD01000058.1 GCA_900320385.1 uncultured Bacteroidales bacterium | reverse complement strand
TTCGTGGACTTCAATGAGGCCGCTCTCGCTTCCGGCAAGAAGGAAGCCAAGAAGAGCACCCGCCGCAGCCGCGCCAAGAAGGCCGAAACTCCCGCCGAAACTCCCGCCGAAGCTCCCGCAGAGGAGGCTCCCAAGGCAGAAGAAGCCAAGGCAGAGTAGTCCGGAACCGGATTCCGTAAAACCCGCGATGTGAACAACATTGCGGGTTTTTTCTTACATTTGTGATTACGATGTGCCCGAAAGGGATGAAATCCATGATACTTTAACCTTAATAAACCGATAACTTGTTATGAATCCACTATTCTATGCCGTGCCCGTCGCGTCGGCAATCGCACTGTTCTTCGCCTGGCTGTTCTATCACCAGATGAAGAAGGAGGATGAAGGCACTCCGACTATGAAAAAAATAGCCCAGTACGTCCGCGAGGGCGCCATGGCTTACCTCAAGCAGCAGTATAAGGTGGTGATTATCGTATTCGCGATACTCGCCGTATTCTTTGCCGTCCTGGCTTACGGATTCGGCGTGCAGAATCCCTGGGTGCCCTTCGCATTCCTCACCGGAGGTTTCTTCAGCGGCCTAGCAGGCTACATAGGCATGCGTACCGCCACTTTCGCTTCGGGACGCACTGCCAACGCCGCACGCCGCTCGCTCAACGCCGGCCTCAAGGTTGCGTTCCGCTCCGGTGCGGTGATGGGTCTTACCGTAGTGGGGCTCGGACTGCTTGACATAGCGATCTGGTTCATCGTGCTCAATGCGGTTTACCCGGCCAGCGCTGCCCAGAACCTGGTCATCATAACGACCACCATGCTTACCTTCGGGATGGGCGCATCCACCCAGGCACTCTTCGCCCGCGTGGGCGGTGGCATCTACACCAAGGCTGCCGACGTAGGAGCCGACATAGTCGGAAAGGTCGAGACCGACCTCCCCGAAGACGATCCCCGCAACCCCGCCACCATCGCCGACAACGTGGGCGACAATGTGGGCGATGTGGCCGGTATGGGCGCAGACCTCTACGAGAGTTACTGCGGCTCCATCCTCAGCACCATGGCCCTTGGCGCTTCGGCATTCTTCGCCCTCGGCCCCGAAATGCAGATGAAGGCCATCGTAGCACCTATGCTCATCGCCGCGGTGGGCGTGGTCCTTTCGGTCCTCAGCATCTTCACCGTACGCACCAAGGAAGGCGCGGGCATGGGACAGCTCCTTAAGAGCATGAGTTTCGGCACCAATCTCGCCGCCATCCTCAGCGGCATCGCCACTTTCGGCATCCTGGCCCTCGTGTTCGGCACACAGAACAACGACTGGTGGCACTTCGCCTGCTCGGTGGTAGCCGGTCTCCTCGCCGGCGTCATCATCGGCAAGGCCACCGAATATTACACATCCCACTCCTACAAGCCTACACAGAAACTCGCCGAGGCTTCCAAGACCGGTCCTGCCACAGTTATCATCAACGGTATAGGACTCGGCATGGTCTCCACCGCCATCCCTGTCGTCAGCATCGTCTGCGCAATAGTGCTGGCATACCTGTTCGCAATCGGCTTCGACGTGCAGAACATGCTTACCGCAGCCAGCCTCAGCAAAGGCCTTTACGGCGTGGCCATAGCGGCGGTCGGCATGCTCAGCACCCTGGGCATAACCCTCGCCACCGACGCCTATGGTCCCATTGCCGACAATGCAGGCGGTAACGCACAGATGAGCGAACTGGAACCCGAAGTTCGCGAGCGCACCGACGTCCTCGACGCCCTCGGCAACACCACGGCCGCTACGGGCAAGGGATTCGCCATCGGCTCCGCAGCCCTCACGGCTCTCGCCCTGCTCGCTTCCTACATCGAAGAGATCAAGATAGCGGTCAGCCGCACAGCCGGTGCACTCATCAACGGTGTGGACGCGGCTTCCGCTTCCATCCTCGACGTCCTGTCGGAATTCAATGTCTCCCTGATGAACCCGACGGTCCTTGCCGGCGTCTTCATCGGCGCGATGATGGCATTCCTGTTCTGCGGACTTACCATGAATGCAGTGGGCCGTGCGGCCGAAAAGATGGTCGTGGAAGTGCGCAGGCAGTTCCGTGAAATAAAGGGCATTCTCACCGGCGAAGGCACGCCTGACTATAAGCGCTGCGTGGAAATATCCACCAAGGCGGCCCAGCACGAGATGCTCGGTCCAGCCCTGCTGGCCATCATAGTCCCCGTCCTGACGGGCATCATTCTCGGTGTTGCCGGCGTCCTCGGCCTGCTCATCGGCGGCCTTGGTGCGGGTTTCGTGCTGGCGGTATTCATGTCGAATTCCGGCGGCGCATGGGACAATGCAAAGAAATACGTGGAAGAAGGCAACTTCGGCGGCAAGAACTCCGAATGCCACCACGCAACAGTTGTAGGCGATACCGTAGGCGACCCGTTCAAGGATACGTCGGGTCCTTCGCTCAATATATTAATCAAGCTCATGAGCATGGTCTCCATAGTGATGGCCGGCCTCACCGTGGGCGCACACCTTCTTTAAACGACCATGAGACATTTTACGGTTCCGGAGGACGGGGGCCTCATTACAAAGAATCTCCCTCAAGACATTCTTCACGGTTTCGACCGTATTTACACTGACGTCAGCAAGGATCCCATCGAGGGGAGCGAAGCCGTGGCGGAAGAAGTCATTTCCGCCATCAAGGCCCACGAGGCCCTGGACGAAGGGCGTCCTTTCAGGTTGGGACTCACCACGGGTTCAAGCCCCGTCGTCCTCTATGAAATCCTGAGCCGCCGCTATGCGGAAGGGAAGGTTTCCTTCAGGAATGTGGAAGTGTACTCCATTGACGAGTATTATCCCTGCACCCCAGCAAGCTCGCAGAGCCGCAATTTCAAACTCCATGAGGCCCTGCTGAACAACGTGGACATACTTCCCGGGAACATCCATATCCCCGACGGCACCGTGCCGCACGAGAATATCGCAGCCTACTGCGCCGAATTCGATGAATCCGCACGCGACCTCGACCTCCTCGTGATGGGTGTAGGCGAGCAGGGACAGGTGGGTTTCAACGATGCGGGAGCCGCCGAACAGAGCCGCACCCGCACGGTGCTCCTCTCTTACGAAAACCGCAAGCGCCAGGCCACCAGTTTCTTCGGTCACGACCTTTCCGTCACCCCGAAGGAGGCCATAACGATGGGTCTCGGTACCATGCTCAGCGCCAAGAAGGTCATCCTTCTGGCATGGGGCGAGGCAAAGGCTGAAGCCGTCAAGGCTATAGTCGAAGGAGAGGTTACGTCCAAGATGCCCGCATCTTTCTTCCAGCATCATCACAACGCCAAGATGTTCGTGGACAAGGTGGCTGCCGGCAATCTTACCCGCGAGGTGGCCCCGTGGCTCATCGGCCCCTGTGAATGGACTCCGAAGTTCCGCCGCAAGGCTGTCGTGTGGCTTTGCCAGAAGACAGGGAAGCCCATCCTCAAACTCACACGCCAGGATTATCTCCAGAATTCGCTCGAAGAGCTCCTGGACGTAACGGGAGGCAGTTTCGACAAGGTGAACATCGACGTATTCAACGACCTCCAGCACACCATCTCCGGCTGGCCGGGCGGCAAGCCGGGCGCTACCGACGACGCCACCCGTCCCGTCAAGAGCAAGCCCTTCCCCAAGACCGTGATCGTGTTCTCGCCCCACCCCGATGATGACGTCATCAGCATGGGCGGCACCCTCATCCGTCTCCAGCATCAGGGCCATAACGTACATGTCGCATACCAGACTTCGGGCGACGTCGCCGTGCACGACAGTGTGGTGATGCAGCACATGGACGCAGCGTACCAGCTTGGATTCGGTGACAGGCGCGCGGAAGTGCAGGCCCTCATCGATTCCAAGAAACCAGGAGAGCCCGAACCCCGCAAGCTCCTCGACATCAAGGC
>ONSD01000105.1 GCA_900320385.1 uncultured Bacteroidales bacterium | reverse complement strand
TCGGAGTATTTCTTGAAGACGTTCGCCTTCTCGATGTCCATGATGCGGCCCTGGAGGTTCTGGCGGATGTTCAGGATACCGCGGCGTCCGAACGAGGAGAGGGGCAGTTTCTTTGCGTAGGTGTCACCCAGTTCATAGTCGTCCTCGCCGCTGTCGGCCTTCACCTGCTCGAGAGTCATCTGTGCATGAGGATTCTCCACCTCTTCGACTATCTCGAAGTTCTGGTAGATCTCGCAAGTACCCTTGTCCACGTTCACGATGACGTCGAAGTTGTCGGAAGACCCGTAGGTCTTGGCTATCTGCGTCATGAAAACATCCTTGAGCACGCCCATCATCACGGGGCGGTCGATGTTCTTTTCCTCCTTGAAGTCCTTGAAGGCGTCAATCAAGGTGATTTTTTCTTCTTTTTCCATTATGTTATTCTTTGTCTGATTCTCCGTTGGAAAGGAGGGCGTCCGCCTCTTCGGCGCTGATGCCCACGGACGATACCGTCAGGGCGTAATCCTCGATGTCGCGGTCGAAGGCGGCGAGGACGGCGCGGTGCACGTATTCGCAATCGGCCAGGTCCACGTCGGCCCCGTCCCTGTCGATGAGGACTTCGATGTTGTTGTCTTCGTCGAGCTCGAGCCCGGCAAGGATGCAGCCGCGCTCCGCGGCCGCTTTTTCCACTGTGTTCCTTAAAAGTTTCCCGTCCATATTACAAAAAAGATAGAAGCCGGCCGGCCTCTATCCCACAAATCAACATGCAAAAGTAAGGATTTTTTTTCACTTCTGCAAGTCATCCTTGTACAATCCTTTGTTTTTCAGTGTATAAAGCATCTTATCCTGTGCTGCCTGCACCTGTTCGGCCACATCGTATCCGGACATCGGGATCACCGTCTCCTTGACATGGTCGGCGAAATCCGGCGCCTGCAGTACGATCACGTTCCTCTTGCGTTTGATTCCGGAGAATTCATCCACTTCGGTGAGACGGTGGTCCTGCCTGTATACGAAGCGCACATTGCCCACCTGTTTCATGATGGCGCCGCCGCTCATCGGATGCGACTCCGGCTCTACCTTCGAGAGTATGCGCGCCATCCTGCGGCCCTTGCTGCCGGCGAGCAGCGCAATGGTGAAGATGACGACCGATACCGCCATGAAGATGAAGATCGGCACGCGTTCTTCCCAGGTTCCGGCATTCACCACCCCTACTAAGGGGATAGCAAGGAATACCAGCATGAACCCTATCATCACTATCTGAGGTGCTTGTTTTGATGTTCTGTCCATATCATTCCAAAGTTAGATATTTTTGGAGAAATAAGCAAAGCTGCGTAATTTCGCGGCATGGACCTCTCCGCATTCATCCTTGAACACGAAAACGACGATACCGCTGCGCTGGTACTCGCCCGCGACCGGTGGCCGGAGACAGACGTGGCCCTGGCTGCGGAATGCATCCAGGCGCGCAGGAAGCTCAAGTCCAAAGTGCCCGGGTGGTACGCCGACCCACGCATCATCTGCCCGTCCGCATTAAGCGCGGAACAATGCAGCAGTACCGCCACGGCTGACTACAAAGCAGCCCTGGCGGCAAAGATCCTCCGGCTCGCCGGGAAAAATCCGGGCGAAAGCCGCATCGCCGACCTAACCGGCGGGTTGGGAGTGGACGCATGGAGTTTCTCAGCCGTGGCGGGCAAGGTCCTCTACAACGAAATGAATCCCCTTCTGGTTTCGGCCGCGAAGGGGAATTTCCCGCTTCTCGGACGGGACAACATCAGCTTCAGTGAGCTCCGCATAGATGCCTCCTCGCTTCCGGGGCTGCTGGACGGCTTCCGGCCGGACCTCGTCTACATCGACCCGGCCAGGCGCGGGGAGGGAGGACGGAAGGTTTTCATGCCCGAAGACTGCACTCCGGACGTACTGGGCTTGCAGGACACGATCCTGGAGCGGGGTATCCCCCTTATGCTGAAGCTCTCCCCCATGGCCGACATCTCGCTGATGATCCGCAAGTTCCACAACGTAAAAGAGCTCCACGCGGTACAGGCTGACGGAGAATGCAAGGAGCTGCTGCTGGTGCTGGAGCCCGGATTTGCCGGCGACCCTGCGGTCATGGCCGTCGACACCGGCAGCACGGAGCCAAGGGTGATGGGCTTCGATCTCTCCCGTATGGCTTCGGCAAAGGGACGCTTCATGGGCAGCAGCCCCCTCCCCGGGCAAACACTTTTCGAGCCCGGCCCCGCACTATCGAAATGCGGTGCGTTCAATCTGGTTTCAGATCTCCTGGACATCCCCCTTCTCGGCCCCGACGCCCACTATTATTGCATTCCCGGGAACGACGGAGACAAAGAAGTCTTCCGTACACTCGAAGGACTGGGGAAATGGTATTCCGTCATCGATGCCGCACCGTTCGGAAACGCCTCCGTCAAAGGTTTCGCCTCACGATGGCCGGATGCCGAAGCCACCGCCCGGGCCCTGCCGCTGACCAGCGAGGCGCTAAGGGTAAAGATGAAGCTGCGCGGAGGCGGGCTTACCCATATTTTCGCCCTGGGGACGGCAGCCGGGAGGTTGCTTATCGCAGCAGAGCGATACTCTCCGGACCTTCGTTGAACAGCAGGTCCATTATCGAAAGCCCCGGCGTGAATCCGAACCTGGGCCCGAACACCTGATAATAAGGCCGCCCGAGCCCGAGGTCCTGCAGTATGCTGTTGGGCCTTTTGGGGTGGATATCGAGCGCGTCGCCGCAGAATTCCAGGGTCGGCCGGATTTGGACCTGGATTCCCAGTCTTGAGCAGAAGAAAGTGATTATCCGCATGTTAAGGTCCCACAGCGTTGCCGGCTCGGAACCGAGTATCTCCCATATCGGGTCGCGGTAGTAATCGAAGAAGGGAGAAGATGAATAGGCCGATTCGATGGCCTTTTCGGTCTTGGGCACCCATGGTGTGGAATAATCCACAAGAACCTCGGTGATTGGCTGTTCCCTCAGGCCGGAATGCACTACGGGAAAGCTCAGGTCCAGCGGGCCGTTAGCCGAAAGGATGCGGCAGCGGTTGCGCCAGGATTGCTTCTGGTAATGCTCGAAAGCCTCCATATAAACGACAGAATACCTCGCCAGGAGAGCGAAGTATTCTATGGGAGGGAAATATGCGGTGGACAGTGTCACCTCTATTCCACTATGCCTTTTACCGGGGCTTCGTTGGCGCGTACGATACCGCGCTTGGATGCCCTTATGAAATCGAGGATCTCGTCGCGTTCGGGACTCTGGGGGAATCCCGCCTCGACCTTGGCGCATGCATCGGAGATGTTAAGTCCCGCGAAATACAGGTTATCGTATATGTCCTTGATGTTCCGGATGACTTCGCTGTCAAAGCCGCGGCGGCGCAGTCCCACGATGTTCACGCCCGCGAAACAGATGGGATCCCTGCCGCAGAGGGCGAACGGAGGGATGTCCTTGTTGACCTTGCAGCCGCCGCCGATCATGGCATGCTTGCCTATGTGCGAGAATTGGTGCACTACGCAACCGCCGCCGATGATGGCCCAGTCGTCCACGTCGGTTTCGCCGGCAATGCCCACGAAACTCACGAGGATACAGTGCTTGCCGACACGGCAGTCGTGAGCCACGTGCACGTATGACATGAGGAGGGTGTCGTCACCTATGCGGGTAACTCCCTTGCCGCTGGCCTTGGTGCCGCGGTTGACGGTGGCGCATTCGCGTATCGTTACGCGGTCGCCTATCTCGACGTACGTGATTTCGCCTTCGAACTTGAGGTCCTGGGGGATGGCGCCTACCACGGCGCCCGGGAAAATCTTGCAGTCCCTGCCTATCTTCACGTACGGGAAGATGGTGGCATGGGGATAAATAACGGTACCGTCGCCGATTTCTACGTTGTCGTCAATGAAGACATACGGGCCCACTTCTACGTTTTCGCCGAGGATGGCGTGGGCGCTTACTGTCGCGAGAGGGTGTATCTTTGCCATTAATAAAGGTTTTGGACGGCCTTGGCCGTATTCGTGTTGATTGTGTGTCCGGGCTTGTAAGCCGTTATGCGGGCGCGCAGGTAAGCTCCCGCGAGCCGCATGTCCCCGATGAGGTCCAGCAGTTTATGCCGCCCGCATTCGTCGGGGAAGTTGAGTGTTATGTTGCTGAGGTATCCCGAAGGGAGTACCGTAAGCTCAGGATGTCCGACCTTGGCAGCGATTTGCTTCACTACGGCGTCCTCGACGGGGTGCTCCACGACTACTATGGCGTTGTCCGCGTCTCCGCCTTTGACAAGGCCGGCCGAAGCCAGGTACTGGAGTTCATGGAAGAAGACGAAAGTGCGGCAGGGGGCTATCTGCGAAGCATAATCGACGGTTTCATCCCAGTGTGCGGTCTGGATGCCGAGTACACGCGAGCCGAAATCGACGGTGATGTCGAAGCTGAGGTTCTCGGCAGGTTCCAGCCTCACCCACGCCCCGGACTGGCGGTCGGAGATCTGGATGACATCCTTGATGTCGCGGTAGATGCGCTCCTGGTCCTGCTCCTGGATGCCGGTGGCCGCGATGGCTTCAGCATAGAAGCGTGCGCTGCCGTCCAGGATGGGTATCTCCCGGCCGTCCACTTCGATCAAGGCATTGTCGATGCCCATCCCGGTAAGGGCGGACATCACATGCTCGATTGTGGAAACCGATGCATCTCCCTTGGAAATGAGGGTGCACCTGGACGTATTGGAAACGTATTGGGCGAGAGCGGGAATCTCAGTCTGCAGGTCGGTACGGACGAAGCGTATGCCGGTTCCGGGATCGGAAGGCTTTATGCGGATATGCGAAAACGTGCCCGTGTGCAGGCCTTTCCCTTCGAAAAACAAAGTATCCTTTAAAGTCTTCTGTTTCATAAAAGCCTGCAAAGATAGCAAATTATTCGTTTCCGCCCTGCTTGAACCTTGCGTAACTGCGAAGGAACTGGTCGTGGTCGAAGGCAGGAGAGCCAAGGATGACGGTGCCGCTCTTGCGTACCGAGCGGGTGACGCCCGCCTGTGCTCCTATGACTGTATTGTCGGCTATCTTCAGGTGTCCCACGACTCCGACCTGACCGGCCAGGATGCAGTTCTTTCCTATTTCGGTAGACCCGGCTATGCCGGTCTGTGCAGCCATGACGGTATTGTCGCCCACCACCACGTTGTGGGCGATCTGGCAAAGATTGTCGATGCGTACGCCGTTGCCTATGATGGTATTCTCCATTTCGGCACGGTCCACGGTGGTATTGGAACCGATTTCGACATCATTGCCTATGATGACGCCTCCCAGGTGCTCTATCTTCTCCCATGTGCCGTCAGGCTGGGGGGCGTTGCCGAAGCCGTCGGAACCTATTATGCAACCGGCATGGAGGATACAGTTGTCGCCTATCACGGTCTTGGGATAGATCACGACACCGGGATAGATTATCACATGATGTCCGATCACCACATCCTCGCCTACGGTAACGTTGCTGTGGATGATGCCGCAGTCGCCGATGCGGGTACGGGCTCCGATGCGCACATAGTCCCCCACCCAGACTTTCCTGCCGAGCCTGGCCTTCGGGCTGATGCCGCAGGTCAGCACCGTGGAGAATGCGCGGTGGCGACGGTACTTGCGCTTGCTTTCGCTTACATGCTTGAGCAGTTCGGCGACGGCAGTGTAGGCGTCCTGCACCCGGACCATCGTGGGCGCTACCTTCTGCCTGGGTACAAAATCAGCGTTCACCAGCAAGACGCTCGCCTTGCTGGTGTACACATATTCTTCGTATTTGGGATTGGCGTAGAAACTCAGGGAACCGGGCCGGCCGTGTTCAATCTTGGCGAAGCGGGTCACCAGGGCTTCAGGATCCCCTTCCACGGTGCCGCCGAGTATCTGTGCCAGTTGCTTAGCTGTGAACTCCATTATACCCCTCCGCCGTTAGAATCTCCATCCCAGGGTAAGCACCGCATCTATGAGGTTGCGGTCCGACTTCACACAGGGTGAAACGATGGCGGAATTGTCGTCGTAGAAGATGTACGTCGAATAGGGCGAGAAGTATTCGCTGGGATAAGTGGTCCTGCGGAGAGCGAAGTCTGCGAAGAACGAACCGGGAGTGGTGATGCCGATGCCGCAGCTGAGCGAGGTGATGGGAGCCTTGACATACTTGAAGCTCTGCAGGGTGGCGTTACCGTTCTCGTAGAAGTCGAAGTTGTTGTCGTAGTAAGTGGCGTCGACGGTATATCCCTCGTTGTCGGTGTAGACCTTTTCGGGGTTGGTGGTGAAATTGTAACCGGCCCTGAGGGTGACGAAGGGCGTCGGACGGTACTCGGCACCGATGCGCAGGCTGTGCTGCGAGCCGCAGAACAGCTGGTTGAGACGGTTGACGTAGTAGAAAGGATTGCTGGTATAGTAGTCCTCCAGGGTGCTGTAACGCATTATGCTGTAGTCGGCGAACTCATAGTCCACGCTGACCATGCCGGCTTTCCCGAGAGTGTAGGCAGCGCCCACGTTCAAGGAGTAGGGAGAACGGAAATTGTAGTTGTTCTCGGCATCGGGAGTGCTGGCGTTCTCATGTCCGGAGGGATTGGTGAAGTAAGTGTCCACGTCCACCCTCCAGGTCTCGGAGATGGTGTAAGCGGTGGGAGTCTTGACGGCAGCACCGAGCCTGAGGTTCGAGGTGGGGAGCCAGATGAAGCCCACCTTCGCATATATGCCGCTCACGTCGGAATTGTACTTGTAGTAGTAATCAGCCTCGTCGAAATAGGTGAGGGGATCCACAACGTGCTTTCCGTCCAGGTCGAATTCGGGAGTGAGGGGGAACTCGGCCGGGTTGGCGGACTGCTCGGTGAACGACTCGACATACCTGTAGGAAGTCACTGGCACGCCGAGGTTGATGCCGAGGAAGAAGTTGTCGTTGAAGTTCATGCCGAAATTCATCACGATGTCGTTCTTGCTGCCGGAGATGGAGCGGATCGACCTCTGGTTGAGGACTCCGGGAGTGAAGTATTCGTACCAGCCGTCATCGTTGAGGAACTTGGTCTCGGAAGAGCCGTAGTACTCGATGAGCTGCTCACCCGTTTCGGCGTCCATCACATCGTCGTTGAAGTTGATGAGACCGCCGTTGTAAGCGGCTATGTAGTTCCAGGGGAAGTTGGAACTGTACTGGTCGGTATAGTCCATGATGGAAGGATCGAGCCCGCAGGAAGTGGCGCCTGCCGCCATCGCACCGGAAAGCGAAGTCAGGTAGCCGTTTGCGCCCGCGGCACCGTTCTGGCCCTCGGAAGAAATCCTGTCGAGGAAATTGTTGCTCATGTTGGAGATGAAACCGAAGCTGTAGCTGACGATTCCCCTCTTGTTGCCGGTTTCGAGGCGGAGGTTGACTCCGATGTTCGGCATGATGAATTTGGTGCGGGAATCCTTATAGGCGCTGCCGAAAGTCTGCGGGGAGTTGTAGGTGGCAGATGTCGACCACCCGTCGAAGTACGACGGGGCCCATGAGGCAGCCGTGGTGGACATGGTGAGACCGGGAGAGATGGTGAACTGGGAATATCCAGCCACTGCCGATCCGGCAGGGTTGATGCTGATGGTTCCAAGGTCTCCGCCTATTGCCGTGACGGCGTTGCCCAAACCCAGGGTGCGGGCGGTTCCGTAGTAATTGTCGCGGCTGTAGTTGATGGCGTCATACATGGTCTGCGCGCCGGCGCTGAAAGCCGCAGTTATGAGTGCAAAGGAAAAGAGTATCTTTTTCATGTTCTTGTATTCGTTTATAAATTAGACAGAAAGGCTGTATCGGGCTTTATCTGCCGCCGCGGGAAGAACTGCCTCCGCTGCTGTGGGAACCGCCGCCCGAGCTGCTGCCGCCGCTGTAGCCGCCACCGCCGCCGTAAGAGCCGCCGCTGCTGCGAGAGCTGGAACTGCCGCCGTAGGAGCCGCTGCTGCGAGAGCTGGAGCTGCCGCCGTAGGAGCCGCTGCTGCGCGTTGTGCTGCCGCTGCGGGACGAACTGGAAGAGCCGCTGCGGGAGTAACCGCCTGAACGGGAAGAACTGCTGGCACCCGAACCGATCGAACCGGTGCGGTAACTGCCGGAACGGGTAGTGGAACCGCTGCTGCGCGAACCGCTGCCGCCGGTGTAGCCTCCACCTCTGGAGTAGCCTCCGGTGCGGCTGGACGAACCGGCTCCGCGAGAACCGACATTGCCGCCTCCGAGGATGCTCTGGCGTGTGCTGCCCGATACCCTGCGGTAACTGTTGCCGCCATGGTGATAATAACCGTTATGCCAGCCATGGTAATATCCGCCGTAGTACCACGGATCGTACCATCCGCCATAATACCAGGGACTATACCATCCGCCATAGTACCACGGATCGTACCATCCGCCGTAATACCAGGGATCGTACCAACCGCCGTAATACCAGGGGCTGTACCAGCTGTAGATGCTTCCGTACCAGCCGTGGCGCCACGGGTAGCCCCAACCGAAACGGTAACCGTACCAGGGACTCATATAAGGATATCCGAAACCGAAGTAGAATGAGGAATAAGGGCTGTTCCAATAGCCGTAATCGTCGTCACGGTCGCGGATGATCACAATAGTGTCGCGGTTCTGAAGTTTTTCCTGCCTTATCCGCTCGGCTGCGAGGGCCTTGAAGTCCTCCTCCGAGAGAGGCTCCACCTGCTCCTGTACAGGGTAGTCGGAAGCCTTGTAGTAGATACCGTCCTGGTACTGGGGCAAACCTGCGTACTGCGAGTATGTTCCGCAGGAAACCGCCGCCAGGACTGCAAGCATGGTGAGTGTAAGTCTTCGTATCATTTTATATCCTCCTATTACAAATAATTCGTATATTTGCTCCGCAAAACAGCGGCATTTTTCACCTATTTTACTTATTAGATGCAAAATTGCTAAAAAAACGCAGAAATTTCAACAAAATCTCAATATGGCCAAAGAAATAACCCCCAGGAGCGAAAACTATTCGCAGTGGTACAACGATATCGTGGTGAAGGCAGACCTTGCGGAACAGTCCGCGGTACGCGGCTGCATGGTCATCAAACCATACGGCTACGCCATCTGGGAGAAGATGCAGCATATACTCGACGGCATGTTCAAGGAGACCGGCGTACAGAACGCATACTTCCCCCTGTTCATACCCAAGAGCTTCTTCAGCCGCGAAGCCGAGCATGTGGCGGGCTTCGCCAAGGAATGTGCGGTCGTCACCCATCACCGCCTGATGAACGACCCTGACGGCAAAGGTGTGGTGGTCGATCCCGAAGCAAGGCTGGAAGAAGAGCTCATAGTCCGTCCGACCTCCGAGACCATAATCTGGAGCGTCTACAAGAACTGGGTGAAGAGCTGGAGGGACCTCCCCGTGCTCTGCAACCAGTGGTGCAACGTGGTCCGCTGGGAGATGCGCACCAGGCCTTTCCTCCGCACCAGCGAATTCCTCTGGCAGGAAGGCCACACAGCCCACGCAAGCGCCGAAGAAGCGCAGGAAAGGGCCGAGATGATGGTGCACGTCTATGCCAAGTTCGCCCGCGAGACCATGTCGCTTCCGGTGATCGTAGGCCATAAGAGTCCGAACGAACGCTTCGCCGGCGCGCTCGACACCCTTACCATCGAGGCCATGATGCAGGACGGCAAGGCTCTCCAGGCAGGTACCAGCCACTTCCTCGGCCAGAACTTCGGCAAGAGTTTCGATGTGCAGTTCGCCGACAGAGACGGCTCCCTGCAATATGCCTGGGCTACGTCCTGGGGCGTGAGCACCCGTCTGATGGGAGCGCTGATAATGGCGCATTCCGACGACAACGGCCTCATCCTTCCCCCGGCCCTCGCCCCCATCCAGGTAGTGATGGTGCCCATCTACAAGACTCCCGAAGAACTCGCCGCAGTGCTCGAAAAGTTCGAGGCCGTCAAGAAGGAGCTTGCCGCCAGGGGTATTAGCGTCAGGATAGACGCCCGCGACACAGTCCGCCCCGGCTTCAAGTTTGCCGAATGGGAAGTGAAGGGCGTGCCCGTGCGTCTCGCCATGGGAGCCCGCGACCTCGCTGCCGGCAGCATCGAAGTATCTCGCAGGGACACCCTTGAAAAGGCTTCCATGCCCATCGGGGATGTCGTGGCCCACATCGTGGACCTGCTTCCGCAGATACAGCAGAACATTTACAAAAAGGCCATTGACTTCCGTGCAGCCAACGTCGAAAAGTGCGACAGCTGGGACGAGTTCAAGGAGAAGATACAGACCGGCAAGTTCCTCCTCTGCCATTGGGACGGCACACCCGAGACTGAGCAGGCCATAAAGGACGCTACCAAGGCTACCATACGCTGCATCCCCGTAGACAGCTTCGTCTGCGAAGAGGAAGGCCGCGACATTTATTCCGGCAAGCCCTCGCACAGGAGGGTCGTGTTCGCAATAGCATACTGATCCATGAAAAGACTTTTTATTATATGCGCTGCGCTTCTCGCCGGGTTCAGCGCCCTGGCACAGGAGAACGCGCAACAGGCGGCGGCAGAAGCGGCGCAGGCCATCGCAGGAACCGCTAAAGCCGAAGCAGTCCAGGTAAAACCATCCTACTGGAATCCTTCCGCCCTGCTTGAATTCGGCATCAACCAGACCAGCCTCACCAACTGGGCTGCCGGCGGATACAATACCGCCGCCGTAAACGCGGGTCTCGACGCCCAGGCCAATTATGCCAAGGACCTGGCATCCTGGGGCAACCGCCTCCAGCTGGCCTACGGTGCTTTCTGGTCGGCCGACAAGACGAACCTGCTCCAGAAGAGCAACGACCGCATCTACTTCGAAAGCAAGTACGGATACAAGACCAGCAAGGACTCCAAATGGAGCTATTCGGCCGCATTCGACTTCCGTTCGCAGTTCACCAGGAGCTACGACACCTACGTGATGGACGACGCCGGCAACTGGAGCGGGACCCTCAAGTCGGGTTTCCTCTCCCCCGCCTATACCAACCTGGCCCTCGGTATGGACTGGAACCCCAACCCGTGGTTCAATCTCAACCTCTCCCCTCTCACCGGAGGCTTTACAATCGTCCAAATCCCCGAACTCCGCAAGAAGTACGGTATGGAACTGCTGGAAGAAGGCCTTGACGGCAGCATAGGCGAGAATTACCGCGACCACAGGTTCCAGCTCGGTGCCCAGGTGAAGGCGAACGCCAAGGCCGTCATCAACGAGAGCTGCACCCTGGAAACCCAGCTGGTGCTCTTCTCCGACTATCTCCACAAACCTCAGAACCTGCGCATCAACTGGGACAACAAGATCACCTGGCAGCTTGCCAAATACTTCAACATGGGCATCAGCACCTGGCTTATCTACGACCCCAACGTGCTGATTGCGGGTGCCGACGGCATCTCCACCCAGAGGGTGCAGTTCAAGGAATTCATAGGATTCAACTTCTCATACACCATCAAGCGCCGCGACAAATGAGAGTGCTGCTTGCGGTAAGCGGAGGCATTGACTCCATGTATCTGGCAAACAAGGCCCCGGAGCTTTTCCCCGAGGCCTCTTTTGCTATCGCTCACTGCAATTTCGCCCTCAGGGGCGAGGAATCGGACGGGGACGAGAGCTTCGTTCGCGACTGGTGTGCCGAAAGAGGCATACCTTTCTTTGTAAAGCGCTTCGACACAAAGGCTTACGCAGAATCTCAAGGTATCAGCACCGAGATGGCCGCACGTGACTTGCGCTACGCTTGGTTCGAAGAACTGTGCAGCGCCAGGGGATTCGATGCGGTGGCGGTGGCCCACAACGCCAACGACAACGCCGAGACCCTTATCCTCAACCTGCTGAGGGGGACCGGCAGCAAAGGACTGCGCGGCATGGGAGAAAGGAAGCTGGGCGGCAGGACCATGCTGCTGAGGCCGCTTCTCGGGACTACTCGCGAAGAGATAGCAGCCTGGATGAAGGCTAATGGAAAGAAATGGCGCGAAGACAGCACCAACGCTGCCAACCTGTTCAAGCGCAACAAGATACGCAATGAAGTCTTTCCGGTATTCGCAGAGATCAACCCTTCGTTTCTCAAGACCATTTCGGAAGACATACGCCATTTCAGCCAGGTGGACGACATAGCCGAAGACTACTTCCAGGACATGGCCATGTCGGTGTGGGTTGCAGGCACGGACAATTCCATCTCCATCCCCTCGCTGAAAAGCCTGAAGCATTGGGACTATATCCTCTACCGGCTGCTTTCGACCTACGGCTTCGGCAGCGCCACCGTCGAGGCCCTCTGTTCATTACTGCGTTCGGACGGCACGTTGAGCGGCAAGACATTCGAAGCGCCGGGCTGGAAACTGGTGACATCTTCCGACAGGCTGATGATACTGCCCTCCTCTGAAACGGAGGTGGAACCTGCGGAAACGGGCCTGAGCATCACCGGACCGGGAGAATACCCGTTTTTGGGAAGGACGCTGACTGTCAAAGTTTTCGACAGGCCCGAAGGCATGGCGCTCCGGCAGCACTCCGGCACCATGGTCGCAGATGCGGCCGTCATTCCGTTCCCGCTGGGGATAAGGCGCTGGCAAGCCGGGGACTGGATGATGCCGCTGGGGCTCGGGGGCAGCAAGAAACTTTCCGACCTCTTTGTAGACCTGAAATGGAGCCTGCCACGGAAAGAAAACGCCCTCGTGCTGGAGCACCCGGACGGGCGCAAGGGGCACGTGGGAGCCTTGCTCTGCGAAAGGATAGACGAGGCCATAAAGGTGACGGACAAGACTGTCCGCATATTGCAGATCATCCTGTCCTAGCGGAAATTCCCCTTGTGTACACGCAGGATATCGGCGCCCAGCCTGGCTGCGAGGCGCTCGGCGTACCGCGAGCCGCCATGTCCGGTGGCGGGGTTCTTGGTATGGGTGAAGCGCTTGTCGGCAACGCCCACCAGTATGGGCCTCCCGAAGCGGCGGAATTCGGGGAGGCGGTTCAGCAGTTCCCAATTCTGTTCAGCTGTCTTGGCAAAGCCGAATCCCGGATCCAGGATCCAGTTGGTAATTCCCAATGAATCAGCCTTTTGGGCAAAAGAGTCGAAGTACTCGAGCACTTCTTCCACTACGCCCTTCGGGTAATCGGTGAGGGCATCCATGCAGCGCGGGTTTCCCCTTTTGTGCATGGCTATGTATGGAAGTCCCAATTCCGCCACAGCGGGGAGCATACGGGCATCATCCTCCCCGGCCGAGATGTCGTTGACGATGAAAGGACCTGTCAGGTCATAAGCCCTTCTGACTATTTCCGCCCTGGTAGTGTCGATCGAGATGGGAAATCCGGCATCTTTCAGCCTGGGCAGCACCTCTTCCAGCCGCCGCCATTCTTCTTCCAAGGGAACATCGGCGGCACCCGGACGGGTGGAGACAGCGCCAAGGTCGATTATGTCCACCCCCGAAGCGAGCAGCTCCCTTATGCGGGACAGGGCCTCTTCCGTACCCGAAGCCCTGCTGGGCTCGTAGAACGAGTCCGGAGTAAGGTTTACGATTCCCATAAGCTGCGGTTTCCTGGACATTTGCGGATTTGTTTTATGCAAAAGTAGAATAATTTTGAATATATTTGTAGTCTATGCTGATTGTTTTGGAAGGCCTGGACGGATCGGGCAAATCCACCCAGGTGAAGATGCTCAGGGAGTACCTGCAGAAGGTCTGCTCCAGGCTCGAATACATACATTTCCCGCGTTATAATTCGCCGGTGTACGGCGAACTGATAGGCAAGTTCCTGCGCGGGGATTTCGGCGAGTTGAACCAGGTGCACCCCCAGCTGGTGGCCCTGCTCTACGCCGAAGACCGCCACGGCGCCGTACCCGAGATCCGCAAAGGCCTCGAAGACGGCGGAACGGTGTTGCTGGACCGCTACGTGTATTCGAACCTCGCGTACCAGTGTGCCAAGATGCCCGACAGGGAGTCGGCCGAAGAACTGCGCGAATGGATCATCAACACCGAATTCGGCAGTTTCGGCGAACCCAGGCCTGACATCAACATCTTCCTGGACGTGCCCATGGGCTTCGTGCAGAACAGCCTGAACCACAACAGGCAGGGAGCCGACCGCGGGTATCTTCACGGAGCCCGGGACATTCACGAAGCGGACCTCGATTTCCAGGAGAAGGTGCGGGCCATGTACCTCAGGCAGGCGGAAGTAGACCCCTCGCTCACGGTGATTGACTGTGCCTCCGGGGACGGTGCCATGCTGCCTCCGGATGCCATTTTCGAAAAGATAAAAGCCCTTATAGATGAACGGATTTAAAAGGATTTGCGCAGCGCTGCTCGGCGGCGTGTTCTTCATTTCCGGAGTCCTCAAGCTGATGGACCCAACCGGAACCTCGCTCATCGTGGGCGAATACTTCAAGTTCTTCTTCCGGGCATTCCCGCCGGCTGTCCTGTGCATGAGCGTCGGCATCGTGCTCTCACTCATCGAAACCCTCACCGGAGCTGCCCTCATCACCGGCATACGGCGCAAGGCGACAGCCGCGGTATCAGCCTTCCTGCTTATCTTCTTCACCGTCATCACGCTGATCCTCCTTATCGCCAATCCCTCCATGGATTGCGGCTGTTTCGGTGAAGCGTTCCACCTTACCCACCTGCAGAGTTTCCTCAAGAACCTGGTTCTCATCGCACTCTGGTGCATAGCCTTCATTCCGCTCAAGGACCTGGGCGAGCCCAGGAAAGTGAAACACGTCAGTTTCGGCATCGCTGCCGTGAGCGTGCTGCTGTTCATGCTCTACTCGCTACTGGGCATTCCGCTGGTCGATTTCACATCCATGAAGCCGGGCACCGGGCTGCTCGGAGCCAGCGACCCGGTAGTGGACGACACCGTGGCCTATATTTACGAAAAAGACGGCCGGGAGGGAGCTTTCACCACCGACTGCCCGCCGGATTCCAGCTGGACCTTCGTGCGCGAGCAGCGTTACGACCAGGGCATGGTAGATGAAGAAGAAAACCCCGAAGTGCCTCTCAGCTTCAGTGACGCCGCCGGTGAATACGCCGATTCCCTGGCGACCGACGGACAGGTCCTGCTGGTTTCTTCTTTCTCACCGGCGAAACTCTCCGACAAACAGATAGCCAGGATAAACGATCTTTTCGGGACGGCTCGCGCAAAAGGCTTCACTCCCCTTCTCCTGGCGGCATCGGACCCCGACAGCATCGCAGACGAACTCAGGGACCAGGCCCTCCTTCCGGTGACATTCTTCGCCGACCGCAAGGACCTCCTTACCCTTAACCGCGCCAACGGCGGACTGACATTCATTTCCGACGGACAGATTATCCAGAAATGGTCCGCCCGCGCATACCCTGACTCCGAAACGCTCGACGGCCTCCTTCAAAAGGAAGCCGCCGAAACGATGCTCAGAGCCGAGAGCAGGGGAAAAATCCGCCTGCAGGGCTTTCTGCTGTATACTTTTGCAGTAATGCTGCTGCTTTAGTAGATGAACAGCTGCCAAGGCATGCGCGCAAGCACCTGCACCTTGGACATTGCTTTCACATACTGCTGCTCTTCGCTGGAGCCCATCATCCCGACGAATTCCTCGAAGGGAGTGAGCGGCGCAGGGTATTCCGCAATCTGCCACTTACTCCTGTCGGCATTACCAGCAGCCACCGCAGCGTAATCCAGGGCGTCCTCAAGGGTCCCGATTTCGTCGACGAGACCTATTCCCAAAGCGTCGGCGCCGGTCCAAACACGGCCCTGTCCTATTTCGTCAACCTTCTCCTTCGCGAGGCCACGGCCTTCCGCGACGATGTCCGTGAACTTGTCGTAGATGGTTTCGATGCTGCGGAGCATATAATTGTACTCATCGGCGTCGAACGGACGCGTAAGGCCCATCATGTCGGCATGCTTGTGCGATTTCACGGTCTCCACGCCCACGTGCAGCAGGTTCTTGGCGGTCTTGCTGAAGTCGGGAACCATGCCGAACACACCGATTGAGCCGGTAAGCGTCATGGCGTCGCTGTAAATCTTGTCGCAGTTGTTCGATATCCAATAGCCACCGGAAGCGGCATAATCGCCATAGGATGCGATGAGCGGCTTCTCCTTGCCAAGCAGGTCGAGTTCATGCTTGATCTTTTCGGAAGCCACCACGCTGCCGCCAGGAGAGTTGACACGGAGCACCACTGCCTTGATGCTGGAATCTGCCCGGACCTTGTCGATGACAGAGGTGAAACGGTCGCCGGAGATATTGCGGAGCCCCCTGCCGTCCACGATCTCACCGTCCATGTAAAGGATGGCTATTTTCTCTTTTGACTTGGTGTTGGGAAGCACTTTGGCTGCGGCGTAATCGGCGAAGGGAATGAATTTCACCTTCTCGAAACTGCCGGCGACAGCAAGGTCGGCCAACTTGTCCTTGAGCTCCTGACGGGTCATAAGCCCGTCAACCATGCTGAGCTGGAGGAAATCTTCCGGCAGGCAGAGCTTGAGACCGTCGAACAGGGCGTCGAGGTCCTCGCGGCTGATGTCGCGGCTCTCGCATATGGGAGCGGACAGGGTGTTCCACATCGAATTCACAAGGGCCTGATACTGCTCGGTATTCTCGGCACTGGAAGAATTGCGCACGAACATTTCGCCGGCCGATTTGTATTTGCCGTGACGGATGAGCTGCACGTTTACGCCTAGTTTGTCCAGCAAGTCCTTGAGGAACAGGGAGCGGGTCGAGACGCCGGCCATGGATATGGTGGAACCCTGGTAGGACGACATGTACATCTTGTCGGCCACCGATGCCAGATAGTAGGTGCCTGTAGTCGGATTCTCAAAATAGGAGATCACAGGCTTGCCGCTCTTCCTGAAGTCGGACAGGGCCTGACGGAACTCTTCAATGGCAGCCGAAGAGGCAAGGGCGCCGTCGGTCTTGAGGAAGATAAACTTCACTCCGGGATCCTTGGCAGCTGCCTTGAGGGCCTCGACCGCCTTGTAGATGCCGACCGTGGGGACTGATGTTCCGCCCTGAAGGATGGTCATTGCATCCTTCGGGGAACTCTGCTCTCCGAGGTTGAAGGCGGACATGTCAACTGCGAGCACTCCGCTGCGCGGGAGCACCGTCCTTGATCCGCCTGCTGCCGCGACAGCACCTGCAAAGCTGCCTATCAACATGAATGCGAGCAGCCATACGATGAGAAGGCCTACGACTACGGCCAGAACCATTTTCCAGAATTTCATACTCGATTTGCTTTGTTGGAATTGCAAATATAGGCAAAAATTGACCGTAAAATGTTAAATTTGCATGATTAAGCGAATTGTTATGGCTCAGAAACCTTCAATACCCAAGGGTACGCGCGACTTCTCCCCGGAGCAGATGGCGCAGCGCAATTATATATTCGACACCATCAAAGATGTGTTCCGCAGTTTCGGGTACTCCCAGATCGAGACACCGGCGATGGAAAACCTCTCGACACTTCTCGGCAAGTACGGTGACGAGGGAGACAAACTGCTTTTCCGGGTGCTGAATTCGGGAGATCCCTTCGACAAGGTTGACTTAGGCGCATACCGCAACGAAGACGGCACCTATCGCAGCGGAACCCTTTCTGCAGCTTTGTGCGAGAAGGGCCTGAGGTACGACCTCACCGTTCCGTTCGCTCGTTTCGTGGTTCAGCACCAGAGCGAGCTGGCTTTCCCTTTCAAGCGCTACCAGATACAGCCCGTATGGAGGGCCGACAGGCCGCAGAAGGGCCGCTACCGCGAATTCTACCAATGCGACGTAGACGCTATCGGCAGCAATTCGCAGATGCTGGAACTGGAGCTGGTGCAGATGGTTGAAGCGGTATTCAAGAAGCTGGATATCAACGTATTGCTTAAGATCAACAACCGCAAGGTGCTTACCGGGCTGGCAGAAGTGTGCGGATTCCCCGACAAGGTGGTGGATATCACCGTAGCCATAGACAAACTGGACAAGATAGGCCTGGAAGCGGTGGAGGAAGAGATGATTTCCAAAGGACTCACCAAAGAAGCGGTGGCCGTGCTCGAGCCTGTACTTCAGCTTTCCGGTTCTACCTCGGAAAAGATAGCCGCCATGCGGGTAGTGCTCGCCGCTTCGGAGACCGGACTTAAAGGCCTGGACGAATTGGAAGAACTTTTCGGCTTCATAGCCGCTGCAGGTGTGGAGTGTCCGGTCGAGATAGACCTCTCGCTTGCCCGCGGCCTCAACTATTACACAGGAGCCATTTTCGAGGTAAAGGCCCTCGACTGGCAGATCGGCAGCATCTGCGGAGGCGGGCGATACGACAACCTTACCGGCATATTCGGCCTTCCCGGAATGTCGGGGGTAGGCATCAGTTTCGGAGCCGACCGCATATTCGACGTCCTTGCGGGACTCGGCAAGTTCCCGGAAGGGCTTTCAACCTCGACCACCCTGCTCTTTGCCAACATGGATACGGCATCGGCGGCATATGTTCTGCCGCTCGCCGCAAAACTGCGCGAGAAGGGAGTGTCGGTGGAAGTCTACCCCGATTCCGGCAAGCTAAAGAAGCAGTTCGACTATGCAGCGAAGAAGAACATTCCATTCATCAGCATATGCGGATCGACAGAAGCAGAGCAGGGCACGGTCAACATAAAGAATCTTGCCACCGGGGACCAAAAGGCCTTTCCGCGAGGTTCTATGGCCGATATTGTTGCTTTTCTGCAATAATTTTTGTTTTTTAAGCAAAAGTGCTTACCTTTGCAGTCCCAACATCGCGGGGTAGAGCAGTCGGTAGCTCGTCGGGCTCATAACCCGGAGGTCGCAGGTTCGAGTCCTGCCCCCGCTAC
>ONSD01000071.1 GCA_900320385.1 uncultured Bacteroidales bacterium | reverse complement strand
TTTCGGAATTTTTCAGCAATTCGCAAACTTTTTTTGCATAATCTGCAAATTTCTCGCTGATTGGCAGCACTTTAACCTGGTCCGGAGCCAGCCATACGGGCAGGTGTCCGGCAGTATGTTCGAGCAGGACCGCGGTAAAACGCTCGATGCTGCCGAAGGGTGCGCGGTGGATCATTACCGGGCGCTGCCTGCTGCCGTCGGCGTCGATGTACTCGAGGCCGAAGCGTTCGGGCAGGTTGTAATCCACCTGGATGGTGCCGAGCTGCCACTCGCGGCCGAGCGCGTCCTTCACCATGAAGTCGAGCTTGGGGCCGTAGAAGGCGGCTTCGCCGTATTCTATCTTTGCCGGCAGGCCCTTTTCCTCGCAGGATTCGATGATGGCCCTTTCGGCCCTCTCCCAGTTCTCTTCGCTGCCTATGTACTTCTCCCTGTTCACTTTGTCGCGGAGGGAGATCTGAGCCTTGAACTTGTCGAACTTGAACACCCTGAACACATACTGGATGAGGTCGATTACCTTCTTGAACTCGTCTTTGAGCTGGTCGGGGCGCACGTACATGTGGGCGTCGTCCTGGGTGAAACTGCGGACGCGGGTAAGTCCGTGGAGCTCACCGCTCTGTTCGTAGCGGTACACGGTACCGAATTCGGCCAGGCGTATAGGGAGTTCCTTGTAGGAATGGGGAACCGACGCGTAGATTTCGCAGTGATGGGGGCAGTTCATGGGCTTGAGCATGTACTCTTCGCCTTCCTGCGGGGTCTTGATGGGCTGGAAGGAATCCTTTCCGTACTTGGCCCAGTGACCGGAGGTGACATAGAGCTGCTTGCTGCCTATATGCGGGGTAACCACCTGGAGGTAGCCCTGCTCCTCGAGCTTGGCGCGGAGGAACTTCTCGAGCTGGTAGCGCATGACGGCTCCGCGGGGCAGCCAAAGCGGCAGGCCGAGGCCTACGCGGCTGCTGAAGGTGAAGAGTTCCATTTCCTTGCCGAGCTTGCGATGGTCGCGCTTCTTGGCTTCTTCCAGGAGTACGAGATACTCGTCGAGCATGCTCTTCTTGGGGAAGGTGATGCCGTAGATGCGGGTGAGCTGCTCACGGTTCTGGTCGCCCCTCCAGTAAGCTCCTGCTATGGCAGTGAGTTTCACCGCCTTGATAACCTCGGTATTGCGGAGATGCGGGCCGCGGCAAAGGTCGGTGAAATGACCGTTGGTATAGTATGTTATGGTGCCGTCTTCGAGGTCGCTTATGAGTTCGCACTTGTACTGGTCCCCCTTTTCGGTGAAGTGCTTCAGGGCTTCAGCCTTGCTGACGGAAATGCGCTTGAAGTCTTCCTTGCCATGCGCAAGCTCGAGCATCTTCTGCTCGATCCTGGGCAGGTCGGCATCGGTGATCTGGTTCCCGCCGAGGTCCACGTCATAATAGAATCCGTTCTCGAGGGCGGGGCCGACTCCGAACTTAACGCCCGGATAGAGCGCCTCGAGGGCTTCTGCCATAAGATGGGCGGAAGAATGCCAGAACACGTGTTTGGCTTCGTCGTCTTCCCACTTGTGGAGAACCACTGTAGCGTCTTCTTCTATGGGACGTGTAAGGTCATAAGCCTCACCGTTTACAGATGCTGCCAGTACCTCGGCAGCCAGCCTGGGAGAGATGCTTTCGGCTATCTCATAAGCAGTTATTCCCTTCTCGAAGGGCTTCACACTGCCGTTAGGAAAAGTGATGTTGATCATAACTCGCAAATTTAGCAATTTTTTCATTATATTTGCCTTTGATATGGCAGATAAGAGATCTCTTTGGAACGAAGCCGGCAAGGGCGGCCTCATACTCGGAGGCATTTCCATAGCATATTTGCTGCTCACCTGGCTGATGTCGAAACTCACCGGAGACAGCATCGGAATGAACTTCCTGGTCAACATGCTGGGCTTCGTGCTGTGGGGCCTCAAACTCGCCCTCTGCATCATCATGATGCGCCGTCTCATCCTGGGCTTCCATTCGCGCAATCCCGAGTCCGATTCCGGCAGGCTCTTCCGCTACGGATTCCTCATCGCCCTCTATTCCCCCCTGCTGTATTCCGCATTCTATCTGGTATACGTCCTTTACATAAACCCCGAAGCCGTCACCGCTTCGTTCGACGCAGTCCGCGAGATGTACTCGGGCAGCCTGGACAGCGCTACGATGGAGGAGATCGAGAACATGCGCAGTTCCATGCCCACGACCACCTTCTTCTTCAACTTCATATGGTGCGTGCTTTTCGGTACGGTGCTCTCGGCCATCTTCTCCAAGAAGGCGGCACCTTCCGACCCCTTCGCTGAATAACAATCGTCATAAATGGACATTTCCGTCATAATTCCTCTTCTGAACGAGAGCGAATCGCTCCCCGAACTCAATTCATGGATAAGCAGGGTAATGGAAGCCAACGGCTTCTCGTACGAAGTCATCATGGTGGATGACGGCAGTACCGACGGCTCCTGGAAGACCATCAAGGGCCTTGCTGAATCGGATCCGCATATACACGGCATCTCCTTCCGGCGCAATTACGGCAAATCGGCCGCCCTGTTCTGCGGTTTCAGCAAAGCCGCAGGCGAAGTGGTGATAACGATGGATGCCGACCTGCAGGACTCCCCCGACGAGATTCCCGAGCTTTACAGGATGGTCACCGAAGAAGGATACGACCTGGTATCGGGATGGAAACAGCACCGCCAGGACAATAAGCTTACCAAGAACCTGCCTTCCAAGCTCTTCAACGCAACAGCCCGCAAGGTCACCGGCATCAAGCTGCACGACATGAACTGCGGACTCAAGGCGTACCGCAAGGAAGTCGTCAAAAGCATAGAGGTGTACGGTGAGATGCACCGCTACATCCCCTATCTGGCCAAAAACGCTGGATACGACAAGATCGGAGAACTCCGGGTCCATCACCAGAAGCGTAAGTTCGGCAAAAGCAAGTTCGGGATGAACCGCTTCATAAACGGTTTCCTCGACCTTCAGTCGCTCTGGTTCCTGAGCACTTTCGGGAAGAAGCCCATGTACTTCTTCGGTTACAGCGGGATGACCATGTTCGTGATAGGATTCATAATCATGCTGTGGATCATCATCGAGAAACTGGTCAAACAGGCGAACGGAACCTATTACCGAGCCGTCACCGACCAGCCTCTGTTCTACCTGGCTCTCGTAGCGGTGATTCTGGGAACCCTGTTCTTCCTCGCCGGATTCCTCGGAGAGATGATCTCCCGCAACAGCCAGGAGCGCAACAAGTACAACATCAAAGATACCTTTTAGAACAAAAAAACATAACACAAACTCTTAACCAAAATGAAGAAAAACATCATCGTCCTTCTCCTTTCGGTTCTCGCCTTCAGTGCGGCGGCACAGGAAAAGGAAAGCGCCAAGACGGGCTTCAATTTCGGTCCCCTGCCCGCAGTCGGCTATTCGTCCGACCTCGGCTGGCACTACGGCGCCCTCACCGACATCTACTACTACGGTGACGGTTCCATCTACCCCGATTATCTGTACAAGATGTATTTCGAAGCTTCGTGGTATTCAAAAGGCAATTCGGTATACCACGCCTCCTTCGACAGCCCGAACCTCATTCCGGGCCTGCGTGTAGCAGGATCCATCTCCTACTTCGGGAACAAGACCTACAGTTTCTACGGTTTCAACGGGGCTTCCGCCCTGAACGGCAACTATGACCGCGCCATAATGATGGACGGCAGCGAGATAGCCGATGATCCCGGTATGGGCTGGTACCTGATGAAGCGTAACATTTTCCGCGTAGTCGGAGGCCTGCAGGGCAAGATCGGCGGCGATGACAGCCCGTGGGGCTGGGCCGGAGGCATCACCTATTATGATTTCCGCACCGGACGCACCGAGAACGACCGCGTGAACGACAATCTCCCCTCCCTTTACAAGACATATGTCGACCTGGGCATCATCCCCGGGGAGGAGGCCCTTGGCGGAAAGCATCTCGAACTAAAGGGAGGCATCGTTTACGACACCCGCGACCATGAGAACAATCCGCACCGCGGAACCAACATGGAACTCTACCTGTTCGGCGCACCCTCGCTATTCAAGGGCACGAAGCCGTACCTGAACCTGGCATTCCACCTCAAACAGTTCGTGCCGCTCACCGAGCGCATCGTTTGGGGAGGCCACATCGCATATCAGGGCAACATTGCCGGACAGACTCCGTTCTACATGCTCCAGACTATCCAGAGCATCAACATGAAGCAGATCAACACCGAGGGTCTCGGCAGCACCTGCACGCTCCGCGGTACTACTGCCAACCGTTTGATGGCCAGCGGTTATGCATGGTTCAATACGGAACTGCGCATCCCGTTCGCCAGGTTCGATTTCATCAACCAGCATTTCCAGCTCGTTGTGAATCCTTTCCTCGACGGAGGATATGTTCTTCAGCCTTACGGACTCGACAAGATGAAGGAATACGGCAGCTTCGCCGGAGCAATGCAGGCAGCTGCGACGCATGCAATAGCTGACGGACGCGAAAAGGATGCAGTTGGATACGCCGCGCTCGCCGCCCAGGACCTTGTTTCCGACACCAAGCTAAGCATCTACGACGAAGGCATGGAGCACAATTTCCATATGAGCGCCGGCGCCGGCCTGCATATCATCATGAACCAGAACGTGAACGTGAGCGTAGAACTGGCAAAGGTCATTTTCAATTCTACCCCCAACCCGACAGTTGCGGACAGGAACTGGCTGCCTTCGAACGACGGCACATTCGGCATGAACATCGGTCTGAACTATATCTTCTAGAACCATGGCCCTGATACGCAGGAAAGACAGGGTCAAAGAATACGAAAAGAGCGAGAAGGAGCGTAAATCACCCTGGAACGTGATAGCCTTCTCGCTCTTCATAATCCTTGCAATCATAGCACTGATCCTGAACAAAGGGGATATCCCATCCCTTTTCAGCAGATAGAATCCTGACGGAGCGCAAATAATTATAAAAAAAGCCCCGGCATCATTTCTGATGTCGGGGCTCAAAGAGCGGCGGCTACCTACTCTCCCAACTGGTAGGTCAGTACCATC
>ONSD01000054.1 GCA_900320385.1 uncultured Bacteroidales bacterium | reverse complement strand
TCGAAGCGCAGGCCTGTCTGGAAGTTGATGTTGAAAGGCTTCTCGGTACGTATGCTCTTGGGCTGGTCGCTGTCGAAGTAGTACCTGACGCTCGGATCGATGAAGATGCCCACCCTGCTGCCCAGCATAAGTTCCAGCCCGAGGCCGGCGCCCACCGACAGGAGTGGACGGTCGACTTTGCTTCCAAGTATGGCATTGTCGGGACTTTCGAGCACCTTGTACCTGTTGGAGATGCACCATTCGCCCTGTCCGCCGCCAAAGAGGTAGAAGCGGAAGTTCTTGGTAGTCGCTGCGTTATAATATATGTTGAGGGGAATTCCGATATATTGTACCGTGTGGCGGACCTCACCGTTTACGGGCACCCCGCTTTCGGGCCTGTAGATACCGCTGAAAGTCCTGGTGAGCATGGAGTAGTCCACTCCGGTGCCTATTGCCCAGCGGGGAGAGATGGCGAATCTCAAACCGGCGCCGACACTGACCGGAATGCCGTAGGATGAGGTGCTGGTTTCCTGAAGATTGCTGTAGGAATTGCCCTCGGCCCCATAATTCACCGTGCTTGCGCTTGAGTTGTTACCGCTCATTGAACCTCCGAGCACGGCAGCGATCTTTACCTTGCGCGATTCCGCACGGGCATCTTCGGCTTCAAGGGCAGCGAACGGATCCGTCTCGTATGCGCTGACCTCGGCGGCACTTTGCGCCCTGTCCTTCGCCGTTACTCCGTACGATGCTGTATCCTGCTTGTTATCAGTAACTTCGTTTTCTGTTTCCTCTGCCCGGGCAGTCTCTTCTTCCGCGATTGCAACCGTATTGCCTTGCACCGGAGCGGTATGCTTTACCGATGCGGCCGGCCTGGCGCGATCCGCCTGCGCCGCCTGCGAGGGGTGCGGCAGCGCCTCGGAGAGGGTTAAAGCCTCCGCCTGCAGAGGAGCATTGTTACGCTCCTCTGCAGGGACAGAAGGCACCACGTGAGCTGTGAGCTCTTCTTTATTATTTAATAGGTTGGAATTGTGGTCGGTGGTTCCCCTGAAGAAGATGCCTGCTGCGATGGCGGCAGCGGCTGCGAGAGTGGCTGCGCTCCATCCCCAGATGTGGCGGGACGGAGCCTTGCCGGCTGCCTCCATGGCATCCAGACGGGAAGATATGCCCTGCCAGACGCCCTGAGGAACCCTTTCCTCAGCGTCCTGCAGCTTTGACCTCATCATGAGGTCGAATTCTTCCATTCCGTTTTGCATCTTAATACTTGCTTTTGATCTTGCTTTGCAGCATTGCCCGCGCCCTTTGCAACTGCGAGCGCGATGTCGCTTCCGAAACTCCCATGGCCTCAGCTATCTCCTTGTGGGAGTAGCCCTCCACCACATACATGTTGAAGACCGTCCTGAACCCCGGAGGGAGCTCATCTATCATCCTGACGAGTTCGTTGTATCCGATGTTTTCTATTGCAGACGGACTCCCGCTTGCAACGTCCCAGGCGGCGTCGATGTCTTCGCTCTGACCAAGCACGTCCTTTTTGCGGAGTTTCATTAGCGCTGTGTTAACAAAGATCTTGCGTGCCCAGCCTTCGAAGGCGCCTTCCCCCGAATAGCTGTCGATTTTGGTGAAGAGTGTCACGAAACCGTCCTGGAGTATGTCCGAGGCAGAGTCGGCGTCACCCATATAACGCAGGCAGACAGCGTACATTTTGCCTGCCAAAGCGTCGTAGATGGCCTTTTGCGACCTTCTGTCACCTTTTTTGCACCCTTCGATAAGAGAGGCAAAGTCAGTATTAAGATGCAATTTCTTGCCGAAAAGTTGCATCGTTTACCAAATCACTATGCGAAATTAGCCAAAAAATCTCTGAAAAGCACTATTTTTGCATTATGCTTGACGGCTTTATGGACAGAAAATCCGCACTCATCCTTCTGCTCGCTGCGACTATCCTATGCTGCATTCCTGCCGGTGCCCAGAGGCAAAAATCCTCGGTGCAGGTGGAAAATGCCGTGGTAGAAGCGGTTACGCTGATGTACAGCGACCTTCCGCGGGCCGAAGCGCTGCTCCGTTCGCTGAATCGCCAGTTCCCGGGCAACGACGCCGTCAATTACTATCTCGGACTGGCCTGCCAGTACCAGGGAAAGGTCGTGGACGCCGACAGCTGTCTCCGCAGGGCCGTAGCCCTTGACACTTCCAACATCTGGTACCGCGACGCCCTTGCAGCTCTCTATTCTGCGACCGGCAGGGGAGCCGAAGCGGGGGAGATGTATCTGGACCTGTACCGCCGCGATCCCGCCCGCTACACCAGCGCCTATGTGCTCACCCTCCTTGCCGACACCCAACTCTCCCGGTATCAGGATTCCCTGGCCCTCGAGAACTATGAAAAGGCCCTGATGCTTTCACCGGGCTACACACCCGCAGTGCTAGGACAATCGGAAGTATACCGCATCCGTGGCAATATGCCGGCATATTTCGCGGCCATGGATTCATTCGTGCGGAACGAGGAAGTGCCTCCGTATCCCAAATGCGAATACGTACGGCGCATGCTCCAGTATGTCGACGGCAACACTTGGCGTTTCTGGCATTCACAGCTCGATTCTCTCGTGAACGCTTGCGTCAGCACGCATCCCGGCGACAGCAGCGCACTCAGCCTGGCCGGGTCGTGGTATTACGGCACCGGACGCAAAGAGGAAGGTATTAAGTACTTCGACCGTTACATGGAGGAGTATCCTGAAGCACTTGACCCGCATTTCATCCGCTTGGAGCTCCTGTTGCAGGGGGGCAGGATGAAGGACGTCCTTGCCGAGTGCGAGGAGATAGTGCGTCTCGGCGGAGAAGACAATCCGAAGGTGCTGCCCGCCCTTTCGACGATAGGGGACTGCTGGCATTCGCTGGGCAACGACAAGAAGGCCTTCAAGGCTTATGACAAGGTACTCAAGATAAATCCGGAGTATCTTCCGGTGCTGAACAATTACGCCTATTACCTGAGCCTGACGGGCAAGAAGCTCAAAAAGGCCGAGCGGATGAGCCGGTTGACAGTGGAAAAGGAACCCGACAACGCCACTTTCCTCGACACCTATGCCTGGATACTTCATCTGATGGGCAGGGACAAGGATGCCAAGCCCCTTTTCAAGCATGCAATGATTTATGGCGGAAAGGACAGCAAGGTTATCCTCTCGCACTACGCCGAGGTGCTTGAGGCCCTGGGTGAGGGCGATCTCGCAAAGTATTATAAAGGACTTG
>ONSD01000039.1 GCA_900320385.1 uncultured Bacteroidales bacterium | reverse complement strand
GGAGGGTGGAGTCAAGGAAGGCGGTGATGCGCTTCTGGACGGCGAGGCCGCAGTGGTGCGGGCCGTCGAAGAACTCCGTGCGCAGTGCGGATGGCCTGCCGTATATGTCCTGCATGATGTCATATGCCTGCGCGACCGATTCTGCCGGAAAGAGCCTGTCCTGCGTGCCGGCAAGGAAGAAGAAAGGCTTTGGGGAAAGCCAGCGGGCGATGTCGGGGAAGTCGTAGCGTTCCCGCATCGCAGGAATCATCATGGAATAATCGGATGCGGTGGGCGGGTCGGCGCAGGTGCTCTTGAGTGTCATCCAGCACAGGGCCGCGCCGGCCTCGATCTCAGGGCAGAATGCTGCCAGAAGCCAGCTGCGGTGCGCTCCCATGGACCAACCGAAGCACCCTACCTTGCCCACCGAAGGCAGGCTTGCCAGCAGGCGCGCCGCGGCGGCATCTTCGCGCAGCGTCTTTTCCGCCCACACGGTCCCGCCGGCGGCCAGGCTGTCGTAGACCGCCCTCTGGCCTTCGTAGACCGAATCCTTCAGCGCCTTGGGATCGCCATCTTCGCCGCCGAAGCGCACCCGCGACCATTCCTGGCAGATGGCGCTGCTGCGCGAACCCCAGTAGAGCTGTTCAGGGACTATTACCGCAAAGCCGTGAGCAGCAAGGGAATCCCCGTAATAGGAACCGTCGAAGTTGTCGCGTATCCACTGCTCGGATGACCGCCTGATATGCTCCGGCGCAGATGCCAGCGGCCGAACCAGCTTCTCCTTGCCGATGTCGAAGCGCGCCCCATGGTCGTGGAGCAGCACCACTCCGGGTACCGGAGCGGCGGCCCGGTCCGGCAGCAGCAGAAAGGCCTTGACCCGCTCGTCGACGGAAACGTTGTATTCGATCAGGTAACAGCTGTATCCGTCCCTCTGTTCGGTCTCGAGTATCTCCATCCGTGGCTCCACACTCCGCCCGATGTGCAGCGGCGCCCTGCTGCAGGCTGATGCAAGCATTGCGGCAAGGAGCGGCAGAAGCGCCCGCGCTAAGCGAATGGAAAAACCGGGCATGCGAAAAGGGAAAGTTACCTGTGGATTTCGATTCCGGGCAGGTCCTCGTCGAAAACCTCTTCGGGCTCGTTGAACGGCTCCAGGAAGGGGTTGTAAGAGCGCTCGCGGGCGATAGTGGTGGGATGCCCGTGCCCCGGGAACACATCGGTGCTGCCGGGCAGCAGGATAACCTTCTCCATGATGGAGCGGATCTCATCGTCGTAACTGCCGTACGGGAAGTCGGTGCGGCCTATGGTATCGGCGAACAGTGTGTCGCCCGAGAACAGCATCTGCTCCGCTTCGCAATACCAGCAAATCCCTCCCGGAGTATGCCCCGGCGTGGCTATGGCCTTGAAACTGAAGGCAGGCTCGTCCCCGGGTTCGCCGAAAGAAAGGACCTGTCCGTCTGTGACCGGAGTCCACTTGAAACCCGGATCGAAATCCCTTATCCCGAGGCTGGCGGCATACTGCACGTCATCCGGCAGGATAGCTTCGTCGGCAGGGCCCATGTATACCGGTATTCCTCCGAAACGCTCCTGGAGCAGCTTCGCCGAGAATACATGGTCGAAGTGCCCGTGGGTGAGCAGGATGGCTTCCGGCTCGACGCCCAGGCCGGAGAGGTACGAATAGAGTTCCTCCCTTTCCTCTTCACGCCAGAATCCTGGGTCGAACAGGACGCAGTGCCCCCCTTCCGAGACGGCGTAACAGTTCTCGGACAGCATATTGCAGGTGAATTTGCGGACTTCCATAAGCGGCATCAAATTTACCAAATATCGCTGAATATCCGAAACGGATGAGGTATCTCTTAAAATTTTTTGGCTTTTCCGAATATTGTCAGTAATTTTATTGACCGAAACGCCGATAACGGTTTCAGATTGTAACAACCACATAATAACTACTAAACGCTATGAGCGAAAAACTACTGTTACTTGGAGACGAGGCCCTCGCTTTGGGAGCCCTCCACAGTGGTATTTCGGGGGTGTATGCCTATCCCGGCACACCTTCTACCGAAATAACCGAATATATCCAGTCCCAAAAGGGCTACAAGGGCCGTGGCGTCGCACGCACTTATGGCGAACCCCCAGTGCACTGCAACTGGAGCGCCAACGAAAAGACCGCGATGGAAGAAGCGCTTGGCGCGTCCTATGCCGGCAAGAGGGCCCTCGTGTGCATGAAGCACGTGGGCATGAACGTATGCGCCGACCCGTTCATGGGCTCGGCGATGACCGGCGCAAACGGCGGCCTGGTGATCGCGCCCTGCGACGACCCGTCGATGCATTCTTCCCAGAATGAGCAGGATTCGCGCTTCTACGCCCAATTCGCGATGGTTCCCTGTTTCGAACCGTCCAGCCAGCAGGAAGCCTACGAAATGATGTCCGGCGCCTACGACTTCAGCGAAAAGTACAATATCCCGGTAGTGTTCAGGATGGTGACCCGCCTGTCGCACTCCAGGGCCGTGGTGCAGCCGCACGAAGCCCGCAGGCAGAACGAACTGCACTATCCCGCCGCCGACAAGGCCCGCCAGTGGGTGACCCTGCCGGTGAACGCCAGGGTGCGCAACGCCCAGCTCGTCAAGGACTACCTCACATTCGAGGAAGAAGCCGCCAAGTCTCCCTACAACGTATTCACCGACGGCCCCGACAAATCGGTGGGCATCATAGCCTGCGGCCTCGGCTACAACTACCTCATGGAGAATTTCAAGGACGGCTGTCCCTTCCCCGTCCTCAAGATAAGCCAATATCCCTTCCCGCGCAAGCTTGCGCTCAAGCTCGCGGAGCAGTGCAGGACCATCCTCGTCATCGAGGAAGGCCAGCCCCTAGTGGAGACCGCGCTCTGCGGCGTGTTCCCCTCCGGAATCACCGTTAAGGGACGCTTGGACGGCACGCTGCCCCGCACCGGCGAACTCGATCCCGACTGCGTCCGCAAGGCTCTCGGCCTGCCCGAAAGGCAGGGCCACGAGGCATGCAAGATTGTCGTTCCCCGTCCTCCGGCACTTTGCCAGGGCTGCGGCCACCGCGACTTCTACGCCGCCCTCAACAAAGCCCTCGAAGGCTTCGACGGAGCAAGGGTGTTCGGCGACATAGGTTGCTACACCCTCGGCTACATGCCTCCCTTCAAGAGTCTTCACACCTGCGTGGAGATGGGAGGTTCCATCACCATGGCCGTCGGCGCATCGCTCTCCGGCGGTTACCCGATGGTTGCCGTCATCGGCGACTCCACCTTCACCCACAGCGGCATGACAGGCCTGCTGGATGCGGTGAACGAGAACGCCGACGTCACCATCTGCATCTCCGACAACGAGACCACCGCCATGACTGGCGGACAGGACAGCGCCGGCACCGGCAAGATAGAGCGCATATGCGAGGCGCTCGGAGTGGCCCCGGAGCACATCCGCACCATAGTCCCGCTTCCGAAGAATGCCGCCGAAATGGAACAAGCGATACGCGAAGAGGTTGAATACCACGGAGTTTCGGTGATAGTCAGCCGCCGCGAATGCATCCAGACAGCCAAGCGTCACGCAGCTGCCAAAGCAAAAGAAGCCAAAACACAACAGCTATGAAAGAAGATCTGATACTTGCAGGCGTGGGAGGACAAGGCATCCTCTCCATCGCTACTATCATAGGGAAGGCGGCCCTCGGTCAGGGCCTGTATCTCAAGCAGGCCGAGGTGCATGGCATGAGCCAGAGGGGAGGCGACGTGCAGAGCCATCTGCGCCTGTCCGACAAACCCATCGACTCCGACCTCATCCCCCACGGGCAGTGCGACCTCATCGTCTCGCTCGAACCCATGGAAGCCCTCCGCTACCTTCCGTGGCTCTCGAAGGACGGCTGGATCATAACCAATACCAATCCTTTCGTCAATATCCCCGACTATCCCGGGATGGAGGAAGTGAAGAAGGCCCTGGCTGCAACCGGCAACGTGGTAGCGTTCGACGCGGACGGTATAGCGAAAGGGATGCAGTCGCCCCGCAGCGCCAACATGGTACTGCTCGGTGCTACGGCGGCCAAGCTCGGCATACTCAAGCCCGAGCTGCTCCGCGAAGGCATTCGCAGCATTTTCGCCCGCAAGGGTGAAGCGGTGGTGGAAGTGAACCTCAAGGCGTTCGACGCCGGACTCAAGGAGGCTGGCTATGAGTAATTATCCCATTTCGCTCATGGAGTTCTCGGACGTGCTCCGGAAGATGGACATATCCGATATCTCGGTTGCTTCGATTCGCCAGTGCCAGGCAGTCGGCCAGGAGATCGAAGGCATCACGGGCGAGCCTCTCGTGCATCTGGAAATGGGAATCCCGGGCATCAACCTGCATGACATCGGGGTGAAAGCTCAGGAAAAGGCCCTGGAGATGGGCAAGGCCAAGACCTATCCTCCGATAGGCGGAATCAAGCCCCTGAAGCAGAACGCTTCCCGCTTCATCAAAGCCTTCGTCGACGTGGACATATCTCCGGAGGGAATCATTCCCACCGTGGGCTCGATGAACGCCAGTTTCAACCTCGTCCTCGAATGCTCCCAGCTCGATCCGCGGAAAGACACCATCCTCTACCTTTGCCCCGGGTTCTCTGCCCACGGCAGGCAGCCCGACGTGCTCGGCATACGCAACTACACCTTCGACGTGTACCAGTACCGTGGCAAGAAACTGCGCGAGAAGCTCGAGCAGGAGTTTTCCACCGGCCGCATAGCCGCCCTGCTCTATTCCAACCCCAACAATCCGGCATGGATCTGCTTCACCGACGAAGAACTCCGTATCATCGGCGAGATGGCTACCAAGTACGATGTCATAGTGCTGGAGGACATGGCATACATGTGCATGGATTTCAGGTACGACATGTCCAAGCCCTTCGAGCCTCCGTTCCAGCCGACCGTGGCGAAGTATACCGACAATTACGTAATCATGATATCGGCTTCGAAGATATTCAGTTACGCAGGCGAGCGCATTGCCATCGCCTGCATCTCCGACAAGCTGTACCATCGTGATTATCCTGAGCTGCGGCGCCGTTACGGCCTGGGCTCCTTCGGCGACAACTACATGCTCACATACTGTTATGTATGCTCGTCCGGATGCTCCCATTCGGCTCAGTTCGCCATCTCGGCCATGTTCAAGGCGGCCGCCGACGGCACATACGACTTCGTGTCGGAATTGCGTGAATACGGACGCAGGGCCCACCGCAGCAAGGAGATCTTCGAGAAGCACGGCTTCCACCTGGTATACGACAAAGACATCGACCAGAGCATAGGAGACGGTTTCTTCTACACCATGGGCCATGAGGGCCTGGACAACAACGCCCTGCTGACCATGCTCATGCGCTGCGGCATCAACGCCATAGCCCTCAATACCACCGGCAGCGGCCTGCAGGGCATAAGGGTCTGCGTTTCGCAGATGGTGGAAGAAGAGGATTTCGTCAGGCTGGACGAGCGTCTCGGATTATTCGAAAAACTCATCAAAGATGAAATATGTTAGTGCAGACGAGGCCGTAAAGGTCATACACAGCGGCGACGCGGTTTTCTTCCAGGGCAGTACTTCGGTGCCGGAACTCATCCAGCAGGCGCTGGCGAGACGTGCCGATGAACTCAAGGGAGTGCAGATTTTCTCCGGCTTCAACATAACCAGCAAACCGGCGGCCTTCACTGCCGACCCCAAGTACAAGGATACTTTCCTCATCAACAGCATCTTCCCCTCGCCGGACATCCGCAAGTGGATAAACGACGGATGGGGAACCATGGTGCCGGTGTTCCTGAGCGACGCTCCCGGTCTCTTCCGCCGCGGAGAACTGCCCATGGACGTGGCCGTCATCAACTGTTCGCTGCCGGACGAGAACGGTTACTGCTCCTACGGGGTGTCAGCCGACCTTGCGGTTTCGGCGGTGGAATGCGCTTCCAGGGTCATAGCCCAGGTGAACAAGAGCGTGCCGTACCTTTACGGCGACTGCCTTATCCATGAGAGCAGGATAAGCGCGGCGGTTCTCTGCGACGAACCCTGCGTGGACATGCGGCTCGGCGAACCTACTCCCATAGAGGCAGCCATAGGACGCAACGTGGCCTCGGAAATACCCGACGGCGCCTGCCTGCAGATAGGGGTAGGCGGTATCCCGAACGCAACTCTCAACGCCCTCAAGGACCACCGGCATCTGGGGCTGCACACAGAGGCCATGACCGACGGCGTGTACCGCCTCATGCAGGCCGGAGCTATGGACAATTCGCTCAAGAAGGTGCATCCGGGAGTGGGCGTGGCGTCGCTCTGCATGGGTTCCAGGGACGTTTACGAAGCGATGGACCACAACAGGGCGGTGGAGTTCTTCGACGTGGCGTATACCAACGATCCTGCGATAATACGGCAGAATCCCAAGGCCTGCGCCATCAATTCCGCCATAGAGGTAGACCTTACCGGCCAGGTGTGCGCGGATTCGATAGGGGAGAGGATCTACTCCAGCGTTGGCGGACAGCACGACTTCATGTACGGATGTTCCCTCTCCGAAGGAGGCAGGACCTTCATAGCCCTGCCTTCGCGCACGGCCCGCGGCGAAGCCAAGATAGTGGCCAATCTCAAGCCCGGCGCCGGAGTGGTGACCACCCGCTTCCAGACCCAGTACATCGCTACCGAGTACGGAATCGTGTACCTGCGCAACAAGAACCTTGCGGAAAGGGCGAAGGCACTTATCTCCATAGCCCATCCCGATGACCGCGAGGCCCTGGAACGCGCCGCTTTGGAGCGTTTCGGCCATTCCTTCGCACGGCTCGGCTGATTTTCCCAACACAGCAGGGCAGCGCTTGTCCCTCATGCTTCCAAAGGCTGTCGCTTCGCGACCCTACCCGGGCAAATGCCCAATGAAGGATGAGTGACAACTGCCCTCATATCCTGTTGCTCCCGGCCAACCATGCATTAATGCCTTTGGAAGCATGAGGGACAAGCGCGTCAGAAAAGTGCGGGGCAAGTTCGCGGCAGGCAGTTGAAATTGCAAAAGAAATGTTAAATTTGTAGTCTTACCAAAACGTTTTCAAATGCATATAGGCGTAGCAGGAAACATAGGAAGCGGCAAGACCACGCTCACGCGCATGCTCGCGGAGCATTATGGCTGGAAGCCTCAGTTCGAGAGCGTTACGTACAATCCCTATCTGGAGGATTATTACAAGGATATCCCGCGCTGGTCGTACAACCTGGAGACCTATTTCCTGGCGCAGCGTTTCAGGGACGTCCTCGAAATAGCCAAGAGCGAAGATGTGATCATACAGGACCGCACCCTCCAGGAGGGCGTGCATATCTTCGTGGCCAACAACTACGAAATGGGCAACCTCTCCGAGCGCGACTACAATACCTACATGCAGCTCTACAACCTGCTCATGAGCACCGTCCGCCCGCCGGACCTGCTCATTTACCTCAAGTCGGGCATAGAGCATCTGGTGGCGAACATCCAGAAGCGCGGCCGCGACTACGAGCAGGGGATGAGCATCGAATACCTGGACGGACTCAACCGGCATTATGAAAAATGGATAGGCGCTTACGAGGGCCGTCTGCTCGTCATCGAGACCGACGATCTCGACTTCAAGAACCGTCCGGAAGATTTTTCCCTTATCACCGATAAGATAGACGCCGAATTGTTCGGACTCTTTTGATAATTTCGTTATATTTGTAAGATTAAAAACCATATATCATGCACATCGCCATTGCAGGAAACATAGGAAGCGGCAAGACCACGCTCACCAAGATGCTGGCCGCCCATTACGGTTGGATACCCAAGTTCGAACCCGTAGACTACAATCCTTATCTCGCCGATTTCTACGAGGAGATGGAACGCTGGTCGTTCAATCTCCAGATATATTTCCTCAACAAGCGCTTCAGGGATGTGGTGGAAATCTCGCGTACCGACGATATAGTGGTGCAGGACCGCACCATCTACGAAGACGCCCGCATCTTCGCCCCCAACCTGCATGACATGGGCCTGATGAGTTCCCGCGATTTCGAGAACTACTCCGACCTCTTCAACCTCATGATGTCGCTGGTCGGCAACCCCGATCTCCTCATATATCTGCGTTCGAGCATCCCGAACCTCATCTCCCAGATCCAGAAACGCGGCCGCGATTACGAGAAGAGCATACGCATCGACTATCTCACCGGCCTCAATGAAAAATACGAAGCCTGGATCGACGGGTACGACGGGAACCTGCTGGTGGTGGATGTCGACAACATCAAGTTCGGCAACCGTCCCGAAGATTTCGAAAAGATCACCGACATGATCGACGCACAGCTCTACGGCCTCTTTACCCCCAAGAAAGACAGCCTGTTATAATCCGTCTGCCATGAACACCGAACGCCCTACCATTATCGACTTCGTCGAGAAATATTGCAGGAAATACTCAGGACACACCTATCTCCGCGAGAAGAAAGACGGAGTCTGGACCGAAACCACATTCAAGCAGACCAGGGACGAAGGCCGCATCATCGCAGCCGGCTTCATGGCCCTCGGCCTGAAGAAAGGCGAAAAGGTCTCCCTGCTCTCCGAAGCGCGCAATCTCTGGGTGATGACGGAACTGGGCATCCTTTATGCCGGCGGCGTGGACGTCCCGCTTTCCTACAAGCTTGAATCCGACACCGATCTCTCGTTCCGCATCAACCATTCCGACTCGGTGTATGCCGTCGCTTCTGAAAACGAACTTCCCAAGATACGCCGTGTGGTCAAGGACTGCCCGGCCATACGCAAGGTCATAGTCCTCGACGACGTAGCGTTGCAGGACGGGGAGATGTACATAGGGGAACTCCGCGAAATGGGCCTCGCGTTCCTCAAGGACCGCGCCTCCGAACTGGAAGACCGCATCGCTTCGATAGGCCCCGACGACTACGCCAACATCTCCTACACGTCCGGAACCACCGCAGACCCCAAGGGCATCCTCCTCACCCATCGCAACTACACCGCAAACGTGGAGCAGGGCGCGTCCGTGATCAGCGTTCCCGAAAAGGCCACTATGCTCATTATCCTGCCCCTGGACCACTGCTTCGCACATGTGGCGGGCTTCTATACCATGATGATGTACGGCGGCAGCATCGCGACGGTGCCGGTTGGCAAGACCCAGCTCGCCACCCTGCGAAACATCCCGGGCGCCATCAAGGACGTCAAGCCCTATGTGATGCTCAGCGTTCCGGCGCTTTCCCGCACCTTCAAGAAATCGGTGGAGTCCGGCATACGCGCCAAGGGCCCCAAGGTGGAGAAGCTGTTCAACTATGCCGTAAATCTCGCAATCAGCTATAACAGGGAATATTACAACGCAGGCAAGCCTTGGATAAGGCAGTTCTGGAAGAAGCCCCTCATCAAGTTCTTCGACAAGAAGCTCTTCGCCCAGGTGCGCGAGAGCGGATTCGGCGGCAACATGCATTTCTTCGTGGGCGGCGGCGCGCTTCTCGACATCGAACTCCAGAAGTGGTACTGTGCCATCGGCATCCCGGTGTTCCAGGGATACGGCCTCAGCGAAGCCACCCCCATCATCTGCGCCAATTCCGCCGGACACGCCATCTTCGGCAGCTCCGGCCGCACCGTGGAACCCATGGACATCAAGATCTGCGACGAAGCCCACAACGAGGTCCCGGACGGAGTTACCGGCGAGATAGTGATACGCGGCGAGAACGTCATGGCCGGCTATTGGAAGAATCCGGAGGCTACCGCACAGACGGTAATCGACGGCTGGCTTTACACCGGCGACAGGGGCTACCTCTATCCCAAGGACCGCAGGTACCTCTACGTCACCGGCCGTTTCAAGAGCCTGCTCATTGCCGCAGACGGCGACAAGTATTCGCCCGAGGGCTATGAGGACAATCTCTGCGAGATAAGCAAATACATCGACCAGTGCATAATCCACAACAACCAGAACCCTTACACAATGGCTCTGGTAGTGCCCAACAAGGACGCACTCAAGCGCGACCTGCCCAAGGACATCGACCCTGAAAGCAAGGAAGGCAAGGAAGCGATGCTCAGGATGATCCAGGCCGACATGGACTCCTACCGCCCCGGCGGAAAGCATCAGGGGATGTTCCCCGAGAAGTGGCTCCCCGCTGCCGTGGCGGTGCTCCCCGAGGCTTTCACGGAACAGAACGGGCTGGTGAATTCCACATCCAAGGTGGTGCGCGGAAAAGTGGAGAAGCGCTGGGCCGACAGGATAAAGTACGCCTATACCACCGAAGGCAAGGCGCTGCTCAACCCCAAGAACATGGAATCTGTATAACAAACCAATAAAACCAATCATTATGGCAAAGAACAAAAACATAGTGGCCATTGTGACAATGTGCTTCATCTTCGCGATGATTTCGTTCGTCACCAATATGGCCGCCCCGTTCGGAAACATCTGGAAAGGCCAGTACGAATGGGCGGGTATGATGGGAAACATGATGAATTTCGCAGCATACCTCATCATGGGTATTCCCTCGGGCAAGATGCTCTTGAAGGTGGGTTACAAGAAGACCACCCTCATCGCCCTTGCCACCGGTCTGCTCGGCATCATCGTGCAGTGGATCTCCAGCTTCAAGGGCGTCGGTAACGCAGCCATCTACGTCTACCTGCTCGGCGCGTTCATCTGCGGCTTCTGCGTCTGCATGCTCAACACCGTTGTCAACCCGATGCTCAACATCCTCGGCGGCGGCGGCAACAAGGGCAACCAGTACATCCAGATCGGCGGTACCTGCAACTCCCTCGTCGGCACCCTCACTCCTCTCCTTGTAGGAGCCCTCATCGGTACCGTTACCGACAAGACCGCCATGAGCGACGTAACCCCGCTTCTCTTCATTGCAATGGCCGTCTTCGCCATCTCCTTCCTCATCATCAGCTTCGTCAAGATCCCCGAGCCCGCCAAGGAACGCAACACCGTCAAGATGGAAAGCTCCGCATGGCATTTCCGCCACATGGTGCTCGGCGCCATCGCCATCTTCTTCTATGTAGGTATCGAGATCGGCATCCCCGCACAGCTCAACTTCTTCCTCTCCGACGCTTCAGCCAAGGGAGCCGGCATCCAGATCAACGGTGCGGCCATCGGCGGAGCCATCGCTGCCCTTTACTGGCTGCTCATGTTCGTAGGACGTCTCTGCAGCTCGCTCATCAGCGGCAAGGTCAGCACCAAGACCCAGCTGTCGGTTACTTCGGCCGTGGCCATCATCCTCATCCTCGTGGCCATCATCCTGCCCAAGAGCCTCACCATGACCATGCCCGGCTACAGCGTGAGCGACGGCTTCTTCATGACTCCCGGCATCCCGGTCAAGGCCCTCTTCCTGTTCCTCTGCGGTCTCTGCACATCCATCATGTGGGGCGCTATCTTCAACCTCGCCACCGAGGGACTCGGCAAGTACACCGAGCAGGCTTCCGGCATCTTCATGACCTTCGTGGTCGGCGGCGGCATCATGCCCCTCATCCAGGACTTCATCGCCAAGAGCGCCGGCTACATGAACAGCTACTGGCTGGTTATCGCCATGCTCGCATACCTCCTGTACTACGCCCTCATCGGTTGCAAGAACGTCAATAAGGACATAGCGATCGACTAAGCCATGGGAAAGGATTTCGTAGTAGGAATTGACATCGGCGGCCAGAGCAGCAAGCTCGGAGTCGTCGATGCAAGGGGCGTGGTACTTGCCCAGAGCGTGGTCAAGGCCAACAACAGTCCCGACGCCGACGTGATCATCAAGGAACTCGCCGAGGCGGTGCTCAAGCTCGTCGCCCAGTCCGGCAAGCACGGACAGATCCGCGGCATAGGCGTAGGCGCCCCCAACGGCAATTATTATACGGGAACGATAGCATTCGCACCCAATCTGCCCTGGGCGGCTCACGGTTCGGTTGAGTTCTCTAAGAAGCTTTCCGAAGCCTGTGCCGGCATTCCCGTAGCCCTTACCAACGACGCGAACGCCGCCGCCATGGGCGAAATGACCTATGGCGTGGCCAAGGGTATGAAGGATTTCATCATGATAACCCTCGGTACCGGAGTAGGTTCGGGTATCGTCATCGGCGGCCAGGTGCTCTATGGCTCCGACGGCTTTGCCGGCGAACTCGGACATACCTGCGCTGTGCGCCATAACGGACGCCTCTGCGGTTGCGGCAAAACCGGCTGCCTCGAAGCTTACTGCTCCGCCATCGGCGTGGCGCGTACCGCCCGCGAATGGCTCGACATGAGCGAAGAGCCCTCGGCTCTCCGCGAGGTGCAGAACATCACCTCCAAGGATGTTTACGAAGCCGCCAAGGAAGGGGACAAGCTCGCAAAGCGTGTGTTCGATTACACCGGACGCATCCTCGGCGAGAAGCTTGCCGACTTCATAGAGTTCTCCGCCCCCGAGGCCATCGTGCTCTTCGGCGGCCTGGCCCGTGCCAAGGAGTTCCTCTATGAGCCCACCCTGAAGGCAATGAACGATAATGTGCTCCCCCTGTGGAGGGACAAGGTGAAACTCCTGTTCTCCTCGCTTAAGGAATCGGACGCCGCCATCCTCGGCGCTTCCGCCCTTGCTTGGGAGCTTTGACAGAACGATAAAACTCAAAGACCAACAAATTATGAAGACCAACAGATTCTTTGCAGCCCTTATGATGGGCCTCGCAATCGCAGCATGCTCTCCGAAGGCCGGAGAGCAGACCCCCGCAGATGGGGAAGCGGCAGCAGAAGATGCTGCCGCACAGGCGCCGGTAAAGACGTCCAAGGATTATCAGCCCGGAAAGGCTTTCGCAGATTCGGTAGCTTACCTCGTAGGCGTGAACTTCGGAACATTCATCAAGGGTTATGACTTCGGTGACCTCAACTATGCCCAGATCAAAAAGGGTATGGATGACTTCATCAAGGCGAAGGGCAATCCGCGCGATCCCGATTTCGCGAAGCAGCTCAAGATAGATCCCAACAAGATGAACGACATGTTCAACACCTTCCTTGAGATGCGCCGCAACCAGAAGATGCTCCTCAACAAGGAGAAAGAGGACAAATTCCTTGCAGCGAACAAGGCAAAGAAGGATGTCCAGACCACCGAGAGCGGCCTGCAGTACATCGTGCTTGAACCCGGCAACGAGAACAAGCCCGTGGACAACAGGGACACCGTATGGGTGCGTTACAAAGGAACCACCCTCGACGGCGAGACCTTCGACGAGGTTCCTGCTGACGCAGACTCCGTACGCTTCACCCTCCAGCGCGTAGTCAAGGGCTGGCAGGAAGGCATGAAGCTCATCGGCGAAGGCGGCAAGATCAAACTCTTCGTCCCCTCCGAACTCGGATACGGCGAACGCGGCAACCAGGGCATCGAGCCGAACTCCACCCTCGTGTTCGACATCGACCTCGCAAAGGTCAGCAAGTTCGTCCCCAAGGAAGAAGAAACCAAATAATTCCCAAGGGCTTATTAAATGAAGAACCCCGGCTCTCCGAGCTGGGGTTCATTGTTTTCAGTCTTCTTTTCCGTCGTAGACGAGTTCCTCTTCCTCCCTGTCTTCGTCTTCTTCGTCCTCGTCGTCCTCTTCATCGTCTTCTTCGTCATCATCTTCATCGTCCCCGTCACCGCGGCCCGACGATTCTCCGGGAAGATGGCGGTGCTCCGGCGGAAGGTCCTCGAATGCGACGTATCCATTCTCGAATTCTATCGGCAGCGGGCCTTTGGATTCGATGACCGTGGGCACCGGCTCGGTGGAATCGCTCTCGCCTTCGAATGTTATGATTACGCTCTTGCGCGAAGCTATGTCGTAGAAATATTCAAAACTGGTGATGCCTGCCGCCACCGTGTCATTGATGCTCACCTGGTCGACTGTTTTGAAGCCGAGGTCGATGAGGGCGTAGCGGGCGACCACGGCTCCGGTCGCGTCGAAGGCCTTGAAAAGTATGGGTTGGTCGAGGGGGAACTCCAGGTCGGCGCGCAGCTGTTTGTGGAACATATACAGCGAATTGGCTGCCCCGACGGTGTACACGCGGTAGAATCCCTTGATTCCTTTGAGAGTTACCCTGTATTGATAGGTCATAGGTTTATTTTTAGTTTCTGATTGCGAATATAAGGGATTTTTGCTAAATTTGATTACGCAATGAGCGATATTTACACCACCATAAGGAGCGAATCGCAGGGCCTTTTCAAGGACAAGGGCAGCCGCTTCATCGCGTATGCCTTCCCGGTAAGGAGCGAAGAAGAGGTGAAACCGCTTCTCGACGCCCTCCGTAAAGAGCACCATGCCGCCCGTCATTGCTGCTATGCATACCGTATTTCCAGCATAGAACGGACCCCTTCCGGCCCTGTCCTGAGCAAAGAGGGGATATGGCGCGCCAGCGACGACGGAGAGCCCTCCGGTACCGCGGGAAGACAGATCCTTGGACAGATAGATTCCGCCGGGCTGCAGGACGTGCTGGTTGCCGTCGTCCGTTACTTCGGAGGGATACTCCTGGGCGTCCCCGGACTCATCAGGGCATATCGTTCGGCTGCAGCGGACGCACTTTCCAATGCCGGCCGCGCCGAAGTGCAGGCAGTGCTCCGCTACACCCTCCGCTTCCCGTATGAAAAGCAGCCGGAGGTCGAAAAAATGATCAAGGATTACCGTCTCGCCGTAACCAAACGCGATTTTTCCGAAGATTGCTCGGTCGAAATGGAAATTCCTCCCAGTTTGGAGTTTAAGGTGGTTGAACATATCGAAAAAATGGGTATCTTTATAAACCACAATAACACTTAAATATTTTTGTAATGGGTAAAAAACATGTTTTCAATGCCGGTCCGTGCCTCCTCCCGCAGGTGGTTTACGACCATGCCATCGAAGCCATCAGGGACTTCAAGGGCACAGGTGTCTCAATCCTTTCCATCTCTCACCGTACCAAGGAGTGGGAAGCTACCATGGAAGAAACCCGTGCGCTCTGGAAAGAGCTGCTCCATATCCCCGATGATTACGAAGTCGTATTCCTGGGCGGCGGCGCCAGCCTCCAGTTCCTTTATGTAGCGATGAACTACCTGGAGAAGAAGGCTGCCTATCTGGAGACCGGCGTATGGGCCAAGAAAGCCCTCAAGGAAGCCGCTGGCCTCGGCAACGCCTATGCGATAGCTTCTTCCGCAGACAAGAACTATACATATATCCCCAAGGGTTTCGAAATCCCGAAGGATCTTGACTATCTGCACATTACCACGAACAATACCATTTATGGCACCGAGATCAAGTACGACATGGACTGCCCGGTTCCGCTCATCGCCGATATGTCCTCCGACATTCTCAGCCGTCCGGTGGACGTGAGC